>JASLEN010000108.1 GCA_030151105.1 Dysgonomonas sp. | reverse complement strand
TTTCTATAGTGCGTTTTCGATTTTTGTAAATGGTAAAGTCGTTGATGTTGTTTTTACCAAGCAAAAGAAAATTATTTCAATTGGGGAGGCAGAGTCATAGCTCACTTTGCGGTTCATTTATTCCTCCTATTGGGCTTTACTGCTCAAGCTTTTATTAATAGTGTCATCTTTTGTTGTTTAATATATTTAATTTACAGAATAGGATTGCAAAAAAGCGGATATAACTTTTTTCTTCTCCTTTTTATTGGATTTGCAGTATTCTATTTCACTCCGTCTTTTTTATCAAGTGCGGTTTGGAAAACAGGAAGTGCTAACTATCTTTGGACAACTGCAATTGCATTAGCATTTTTCTTACCCTATTATAAACTAGCAAGAGGCAAAGAATATAAAGATTCAACATTGCGGATAGTAGGCTTTCTCTTGTTTGGAATTGTAGCAGGATGGTCTAACGAGAACACAGGACCAACTTTATTTCTATTAGTTATAAGCTTTCTAGCTCTTATTTATTTTCGTCAAAAAAGACAAATTCCACTTTGGGCTATTGTTGGTTTGGTAGGAGTTATCATTGGGTGTAGTTTGATGATACTTGCACCTGGTAATGCTGTACGGGCAGAGGCTGAGGGACATTTAGGGCTCTTTAGTTCTCTTGAAAAAATAGAACATCGTCTTCCATATATTTGGGGGTCATATCGACACTTTATGTTGCGTCCTATTATTATTTATTTAGTGTGTATGGGCTTACATCATTTTTTTGCAAAAAATAAAGAGACTCAAAAAGATACTTTGATCTATTCACTTGTCTTTTTCTTAATAGCAAATATCTCTATTTGGCTTACGATTCTTGCACCAAGCTTCCCTCCTCGTGCTTTTTTTATAATCACAATGCTTACGATTGTATCTATAGCTATATTATACGGTAACATAGATTTTAAACAAATAATGCCAAAAATACTCAACTTAATGTTCTTAGTAGTGTTGATTATTTGCGCATCAAAAGATTATATTACCTTTCTCAAAGGAACGTATTTTTTACACAAAGAAATGGCAAAGAGAGAGGTGTATATTAGTGACAATATAAAAAAGGGTAATAGAAATATCACTTTCGAAGTTATATATATGGACTACAGATTTGAATACACTGACTATACTGTGTATTATAGGCACTATTATGATATAGAGGCTACATTTGTAGATAAAATTGAAGAAAAGAATGAAAAATAATATACAATCAATTCTTAATGATAGAATACTCATTCTCGATGGAGCAATGGGGACAATGATACAGCGTTACAAATTGTCGGAAGAGGACTATCGAGGAACCCGTTTTGCAGATGTGGAAAGATTGCAAAAAGGGAACAATGACTTACTCTGTCTTACTCAACCGCAAATCATTGAGGCTATTCACAGGGAATACCTAGAGGCTGGTGCTGATATTATAGAAACTAACTCATTCAATGGTACTTCCATTTCTATGGAAGATTATGGAATGGAGTCATTCGTGAAAGAAATTAATATCGAGGCAGCTCGCATTGCACGTCGTGCTGCAGATGATTTCAATAAAAAGAATCCAGATAAACCTCGTTTTGTGGCAGGTGCAATGGGACCTACCAACAAAACGGCGTCTATTAGTCCTAAGGTTGAGAATCCTATTTTCAGAGCAGTTACTTTTGATGACCTTCGTATTTCGTACAAAGAACAAGTGGAAGGTTTGGTAGAGGGTGGGGTAGATATTCTTTTGGTGGAAACTATTTTCGATACCTTGAATGCCAAAGCTGCACTTTTTGCTATCGAAGAAGTGAAGAAGGAAAAAGGAATTGACATTCCTGTGATGATTTCTGTAACACTTTCGGACAAGGGAGGGCGTACACTTTCGGGACAAACTATTGGGGCTTTCTTGGCTTCCGTAATGCATATTGATGTGCTTTCAATTGGTCTTAACTGTTCTTTTGGTGCGTCAGATATGAAACCCTTCTTGAAAGAGCTAGGACGTTTATCTTCCAATTTTGTATCAGCTTATCCCAATGCTGGACTTCCAAATCAATTTGGTGAATATGACGAAACTCCCGAGATAATGGCTGGGCAGTTGACTGAATTCATTAACGAAGGACTTGTGAATATCTTGGGAGGATGTTGTGGAACAACACCAGAACATATTGCTAAATATGTGGAGTTAGTAAAGGATGCTAAACCTCACATTCCTGCTCAAAAATCAGAATATATGTGGCTTTCTGGCCTCGAATTGCTAGAAGCCAAACCCGAAATAAACTTTATCAATGTGGGCGAACGCTGTAATGTTGCAGGGTCTCGTCGATTCTTACGATTGATAAAGGAAGAAAAGTATGAAGAGGCACTTCAAATTGCGACGAGACAAGTAGAGGATGGTGCGCAGATTCTTGATGTCAATATGGATGAGGGCTTGCTAGATGGAGCGAAAGAAATGACTACTTTCCTCAATATGGTAGCGTCTGATCCAGATGTATCACGTATTCCAGTTATGATCGACTCATCCAAATGGGAAGTGCTGGTAGCTGGATTGAAATGTGTACAAGGTAAAGCTGTTGTTAATTCTATTTCGCTCAAAGAGGGTGAAGAGGAGTTCCTCAATCATGCTCGCATCATTCGTTCTTATGGTGCAGCAGCCATTGTGATGGCATTTGACGAAACAGGACAAGCCGATACTTTTGAAAGAAGAATCGAAATCTGTGGTCGTGCTTATAAACTATTGACCGAAGATGGATTCGAGCCTCGAGATATTATATTCGACCCTAATATTCTAGCTATTGCAACGGGTATCGAGGAGCATAGAAATTATGCTGTTGACTTCCTCGAAACAATTACTTGGATCAGAGCGAATCTGCCTCATGCACATATAAGTGGTGGGGTGAGCAACCTCTCATTTGCCTTGCGTGGCAACGATTACATCCGTGAGGTAATGCACTCTGTTTTCCTTTATTATGCTATTCAGCGTGGTATGGATATGGGGATTGTAAACCCAGGGCAATCTGTGGTTTATGATGATATTCCAACAGATTTATTAAACTTGGTGGAGGATGTTATTTTCAATAGAAGAGCAGAAGCAACAGAAGAGTTGATAGAATATGCAGAGAAAATACGTGAAGAAAAGTCTGGAGTTTCTGAAGCTAAAGTAGAAGAGTGGCGTGCATTTGATCTATCAGGACGTTTGCAACATGCTTTAATCAAAGGAATTAGTGATTATCTGGAAGAAGACTTAGCGGAGGCACTCAATGTTTATCCGTTTGCTGTCAACATTATAGATGGCCCTTTGATGGATGGAATGAACAGAGTTGGAGAACTCTTTGGATCGGGTAAAATGTTTCTACCTCAGGTAGTTAAGACAGCTCGTACAATGAAACGTGCTGTAGCTATTTTGCAACCAGTTCTCGAAAGTCAAAAAGCAGAAGGCAGTAAGAAGAATGGTAAACTGCTGATTGCTACCGTGAAAGGAGATGTGCATGATATTGGTAAAAATATTGTATCCATCATTCTGGCTTGTAACAACTACGAAATGATTGACCTCGGGGTGATGACTCCTCCCGAAGTGATTATTGCAAAAATAAAAGAACTTAAACCAGATATTGTTTGCCTTAGCGGTTTGATTACGCCATCACTCGAAGAGATGAGCGTGGTGGCTAAGGAAATGGAGAAAGCTGGATTCAATATGCCATTGATGATTGGTGGAGCTACAACTTCTAAGTTGCATACAGCAATAAAAATTGCTCCGAACTACAATAGTGGCTCAGTAGTGTATGTGAAGGATGCTTCGCAAGCACCTGCTGTAGTTGCAAAATTGGTAAACCCAACTGTAAAAGATGAGTTCATTCAAGAGATGCAACAAGAGTATGCATCGCTTGCTGAAGCACAAAAAGATAAAAAAGAGAATTTGCTTCCATTCTCGGAGGTGAAAACAATGCCTTATAAAATAGATTGGAGCGAATATCAGCCTACAGAGCCTAGATCGAAGGGAAGACAAGTTTACAAAAACATCCCAGTATCAGAAATTATCCCATATCTTGATTGGAAATTTTTCTTCCACTCGTGGAATCTTTCAGCTCGTTATGGCTCTATTCATGGCACAGACAGCTGTCCTTCATGTCGTGCAACTTGGCTCAACTCCTTTCCAGAGGCCGAGAGAGAGAAAGCACAAGAAGCAGCTAAGTTGTACAAGGATGCCAATGCTATGTTAGATCATTTGGTGCATATAAAAGCAGATTTTATTAGCACAGTTTTTGGAATCTATGAGGCTTATAGTGAGGATGAAAGTATATATGTCGATGGTAAGCGTTTCCCAATGTTGCGCCAACAAAAGAAAACAGATCGAAATATATACTTATCTTTGGCGGATTATGTGATGCCAAAAGCGGAAGGTCGCAAGGATTATGTTTGTGGATTTACGGTTAGTGCAGGGCTGGGTGGAGCTGAGGCTTTGCTTCAAAAGTATGAAGATGCGGGAGATGAGTATAATGTATTATTGCTCAAATCGGTTTTAGATCGTCTGGCAGAGGCTACAACGGAGTGGTTGCACCATCGCATAAGAACAAAATATTGGGGCTTTGTAGAAGATGAAAAATTGACTGTAAATGAGATGTTTGCCGTCAAGTATCAGAGTATTCGTCCAGCAGTAGGGTATCCATCTATTCCAGATCAGTCTATCAATTTTATATTGAATCATGACTTGTTGCAGTCAGAAGAAATAGGGGTAGAATTGACCGAAAATGGTGTTATGTTCCCTAATGCATCGGTGAGTGGCATTATTATTGCACATCCCGAATCAAAGTATTTTGCTATTGGAAAAATTGATGAAACACAAGCTGTAGAGTATATCAAAAATAGGGGACAAGAAGAGAGTATTACTCGCAAATTCTTGGCTGCCAATTTAGTATAAATTTGTAAAGAATTGAAATTTTAGTACATTTAGGATATGAGTAACAAGAATATCATAAGAGATTTGTTTATTAATCTGTTTGAAAATAAAAGCTTCAAGATGGAAGAACTTGGCAATTTTATAGCACCAGATTATGTACAATATGTAGATGGCAAAACATTCAATTACAAGCAGTTTGTGGAGCATATCAACACGTTGAGATCTATGATTGAGACATGTAGAGTTGAATTCAAAACATTGGTATGTGAAGGGGATATTGTATTTTCTAACCATACTGTTGATATTGAATTGACTGATGGTCGTAAG
>JASLEN010000019.1 GCA_030151105.1 Dysgonomonas sp. | reverse complement strand
TGTTAGGAGTAGAGATTACAAAACCGAAGCCTTTTGATAAAAGTCTACAGCTCTAGCATTGATGTTTGAATACTCTAAAATTGCTTAAAATTAAAGCAATTACTTTAATATTTCCATGTGACATTTACTTCATCATTTTTAAAAAAATTTACACGGTAAATAAAAAATTATTTTTTGTGGCCGTGGACTGATGTTGCATCAACGATTTTTTTGAATTACTTAAACATCACACTGAGCTGCCGTTTAAATTTGCCCATCCCTATCATGTCCCTATACTCAACAAACAATCGAGTGCCTAAGGAAAATATACCCGACTCCCTTTTTTATCACTTTCTTTGAAGGATTGTTCTCCATAAGTTCTAGCCATCAATCTAGCTAATTCACCTACCTCTTCAGTTAGTATAGCCATATTCGTCAATTCGTTGAAGTATCTTACTCCCACTGATTTTATCCAGCTATCTACCTCTTGTTGAGCTTGCTCTATTGTCATATTTTTAGTTTTGGCAAAGTCACGATTATATTTCTTAGTATCTATTTATTCTTTATTTTGTGAGTCAATAATGATTGTTACTGGCCCATCATTTATCAATTCTACCTTCATATCTGCTCCAAATTCACCTGTTCCAATCTCTTTCCCTAGAGCTTTTTTTACTTTCGCGCAAAATTGCTGATACATAGGTATAGAAATGTCTGGTTTGGCTGCTTTTATATACGATGGTCTATTGCCTTTCTTTGTTGATGCATGCAATGTAAACTGTGAAACAATAAGAATCTCTCCATCAATATCCTTAACGGATTTATTCATCACACCATCTTCATCATCAAAGATACGTAAGTTAATGATTTTATTTGTCAACCATTCTATATCTTCCTCACTATCTCTATCTTCTATACCCACCAACACAAGCATTCCTAAGCCTATTTCTGCCTTTATCTCTGCATCAATTGTTACCGAAGCTTGCTTGGTTCTTTGTATTACTACTCTCATTTATTTTTATGTATATTTTACCAACAAATATAACCAAAAGAAAAACGGATTAGCTAGTTTGTTAATCCGTTTATTCTTTTATTTATTTCTTGAAATGTTCCAAAATCAGCATTGCCCTACTATTTCCTACCACCTCTTGTAACTCTTCGATACTGGCTTCTCTAATTCTTTTCACACTCTTAAACTTCTTCAAGAGCAATGTCTTAGACTCTACACCTATTCCTTTTATTGTATCTAGTTCCGACTTTGTTTGCGTCTTACTTCTACGTTTGCGATGGTGTGATAAGCCAAATCTATGGGCTTCATCTCTCAAATATTGAATCAATCTCAACGATTCAGAATTTTTGTCCAAATAGAGTGGGATAGGATCTTCAGGGAAATACAATTCTTCAAGCTTTTCAGCTATCCCAATCACTGCTACTTTCCCATAGATATCTAGTTCTTTCAATACCTCGCAAGCTATTCCTAATTGCCCTTTTCCGCCATCTATCACAATCAACTGAGGTAAGGAAGCCTCTTCTTCCAAAAGTCTCTTATATCGCCTAAAAATAACCTCTCTCATGGTAGCATAATCGTCAGGTCCTTCTACCGATTTGACATTGAATATTCTATAATCCTTCTTAGACGGTTTACCCATCTTGAAGACCACACAAGCAGATACAGCATCTGTTCCTGAGATATTTGAGTTATCAAAACATTCTATATGTCTAGGCAAGGCTTTGAGATGTAAATCCTTTTCTACTTCCTTCAGAATGCGTGTTTGTCTTTGCTCTGGATTGAGTGTTTCAGCACGTTTGAGCTTGTCTAATTTATATTGTTTAACATTTTTATTAGACAGGAATAATAATTGATTTTTGCCTCCTCTTTGTGGTATAGTCAACTCAATATTTTCTAACTCTATCTCCCTCAAATCTGGATAAAAAGGAACAACTATCTGCTTATTATCTGATTGATAGCGAGTTCGCATTTCTACTATACCTAAACCAAGTAATTCTTCTTTCGTTTCCTCTAGTCTTTTTCTATATTCAAAAGTGTAGGCTTGTATGATCGCTCCATTTTTAACATTTAAGAAATTGATGTAAGCAGACTTGTCATCTTCATCATAACTGTAAACATCGAGATTATAATTGAAATTTCCTTCTACAGTTGACTTAGAAATGAACTCCTCGAGAGCGTCATATTTCAGCTTGAGTGCACCAGCCTCTTCAAATTTCAGGTCGTCGGCTAGACTTATCATTTTTGTATAAATAGTCTTGCTGACCTCTTTTGTGTTCCCTTTCAGAATTTCAGCCACAGCTTTTATATCATCATTATACTCTTCCAAAGTTTGCAACCCAACACAAGGTGCGGCACATCTTTGAATATGATATTGAAGGCAAACTTTAAACTTTCCTTCTGCTATTTTTTCTGGAGTCAAATCTAGTGTGCAAGTACGAAGTTTATATAATTTATGAATAGTTTCTAAAACAACTTTCATACTGCCTACATTGGCATAAGGTCCAAAATATCTAGTTCCGTCTTTAACTATATTTCTTGTCTGAAAAACTCTCGGGAATAATTCATTTTTGATGGCTATAGACGGAAACGTTTTATCATCCTTCAATAATACATTATATCGAGGTTGATATTGTTTGATGAGATTATTTTCGAGAAGTAGAGTTTCACTCTCATTATTGACGACGATATATTTTATGTCAGCAATTTTGCTCACCAATATCCGTGTCTTAGCGCTAGGGTGATTCTTTATAAAATAGGAGGAAACTCTATTTTTAAGATTTTTTGCTTTACCTACATATATGATTGTTTCAGTCTTGTCCAAAAACTGATAACAGCCTGGCTTACTAGGTAAATTTTTAATTATATTTTCTAAAGCATTTGGAGCCATAGATTTTTAGATAGAATACTTGAGCAGAGAATTAATTTCAATTTTTTCGTCAAAAATTTTTCTTCCCTCTAATTCTTCTAACTCAATAATAAAATTAACGTAAACTTTTTTGACGCCCATTTTTTTTACAAGTTTATATGCAGCTCCCATTGTTCCACCAGTAGCCAACAAGTCATCATGCAAAAGCACAACATCATCTGGTTGCAAAGCATCTTTATGGATTTGGATTTTATCTAAACCATATTCTTTTTGATAAGATTCCTCAAAAGTTTCTGCAGGCAATTTTCCTGGTTTACGAATTGGCACAAATCCTGCTCCCAATTCAAGAGCCATAATTGGTCCCATGATAAAACCACGAGATTCTATACCTACTACTTTTGTAATTCCTTTGTCCTTATAATCTTCAAGTAAAACATCCGTCAAAATAGACAAAGACTCTTTTGTTTTAAATAGGGGAGTAACATCCTTAAACTGAATTCCTTTTATTGGAAAATCAGGGATATTTCTAACTACTCCTCTCAAAAACTCTAATTTTTCTTCTTTCTTCATTTTTCTTCATTTGTTCCACGTGGAACGCAAAATTTGGCACAAAAACCTTATAAAGTTAAGGTAAATAACTTAATTTACTCTTTAATATTCAAAAAAAATATTGTCTTGATATTTCTCGATATTTTCGTCAATTTTTCCTTTTCTATTTGAATATTAAATACAATATATTTTATGGGTCTTATTTTTATTCAATTTCAATCACGCTCGTAACATTTCATTTCAAAGTCGAATTATTTATCTTTCATAAATATAAAATCTCCGATAAAAAGGGTAATTGTTTCACGTGGAACGCTTTTTATAAGTATTTCGCCGAACTATTCATCACATTTGCAGACTAACCCCAAAAATCTCAAAATTTTTCTTCTCTTAAGAGAATATTTACAACAGAATACAAATTGCAACAAGAACAAAATATAGATAAAGCTCTAATACAACATTAAGTTATATTTTGCGGTTATAACAACAAAAAAGCCCCCATATAATGAAGGCTTCTCAATATTCTTATATAATTTAACTCTAAAAGGTGAAATGTTCCACGGGGAACGTAGTTTTTATCGACCCATTAAAACGAGAAGAATTGATATATCATTAGGGGATATTCCTGGAATACGACTTGCGTGAGCAATGGTTTCAGGATCTATTTTTGACAATTTCTGTCTAGCTTCCGTAGATAGGGATTGAATAGAGTTATAATCAAAACGTCCTTTTATTCGCAGATTTTCCAATCTTTCGATTTTAGAAGCGATAATTTGTTCTCTTTCTATATACCCTGCATACTTAATAGCTATTTCCGCAGACTCTATAATTTCTTCTTTTCTATTAGGAATAGCATCCAATTGTTCTTTAAATGCAGGTACAAGTTCAGCAATACTATTCAAATCCAATTGAGGGCGTGTTATAATATCCTTCAATTTCATTCCATGCTTGAGTGGGCTAGTACCTAGTTTAACCAAACCATCGTTAATATATTCCGGTTTCAATGAGTAATTCGCCGAAAAATCGATAATTCTAGCTATCTCCTCACGTTTCTGATTTAGCAATTCTATACGTTCTCTTTTAGCTAAACCAAGCTCATACCCTTTTTCTGTTAGTCTTTCATCAGCATCATCTTGACGCAAAAGAATACGATATTCAGCTCTTGAAGTAAACATTCTATATGGTTCGTCAACGCCTTTTGTAACTAAATCATCGATCAAAACGCCAATATATGCTTCATTTCTACGAAGTGTAAACTCCTTATCACTACAAGTTTTCAAGTGAGCATTGATTCCTGCAATCAAGCCTTGACCTCCTGCTTCCTCATATCCTGTGGTTCCGTTGATTTGTCCAGCAAAGAAAAGTCCCGAAACAAGCTTTGTTTCTAAGGTATGTTTCAATTGTGTAGGGTCAAAGAAATCATATTCGATAGCATATCCAGGTCTATAGATGTGCACATTTCTGAATGCAGGGATTTTTTTGAGAGCAGAAATTTGAATATCGAGTGGGAGAGAGGATGAGAATCCATTAATATAAAACTCATTTGTGCTCAATCCTTCGGGTTCTAAGAAGATATTATGCGATGTTTTCTCAGCAAATGTAACCACTTTAGCTTCCACGCTAGGGCAATATCTAGGTCCTATACTTTGAATTTGCCCGTTGAACATGGGCGAATCTTCGATTCTACTCTTCAAAACAGTGTGTACTTCTTCATTGGTTTTAGTTATCCAACAAGGCAATTGTTTCAACTCCCTTGCCTTATAATCGAGGTAAGAATACTTATGGAAAGTGTCTTCGCCTGGTTGCTCTGTCATCAAACTGAAATCAACAGTACGTCCATCTACTCTGGCTGGAGTACCAGTTTTCATTCTATCTGTAGTAAAACCCGCTTGCAGCAATTGCTCCGAAATACCATAAGAAGCAGGTTCTGCAACACGTCCTCCTGTCATTTGAACACGTCCAACATGGATTAAACCATTCAAGAATGTACCATTAGTTAGTACAACAGACTTAGCAGAAAACTCCACATTCAACGCTGTTTTAACCCCTGTAATTACATTGTTTTCTATTTTCAACGAGGTTACCATATCTTGCCAAATAAAAAGATTGTCGGTGTTTTCGACAATCTTTCTCCAAGTAGCAATGAACATAGTTCTATCATTTTGAGTTCTAGGACTCCACATTGCAGGGCCTTTTGACCGATTGAGCATTCTAAATTGAATAGCTG
The DNA here is from genome assembly GCA_030151105.1 of Dysgonomonas sp. Taxonomy (GTDB): domain Bacteria; phylum Bacteroidota; class Bacteroidia; order Bacteroidales; family Dysgonomonadaceae; genus Dysgonomonas. The sequence goes on along the minus strand of JASLEN010000019.1, from coordinate 7,236 downwards.
TTTTATCTGACACTATCCCCATTTGACCGCCCAAAGCGTCAATTTCTCTCACTATTTGACCCTTTGCAATTCCTCCAACAGCGGGATTGCAACTAAGCTGCGCAATGGTATTCATGTCCATTGTGATCAGCAAAGTTTTGGAGCCAAGGTTGGCAGCAGCGGTAGCGGCCTCGCAACCTGCGTGACCAGCACCAACCACTATTACATCATAATTAAAGTTCATTTTATATCTAGATTTTACTTGTTTCTACACTACAAAGTTACTGATTTATTTTTATATCTATTCCTCTGTAAAGCTTTGGTATAGTTATTAAACAAGTAGTTTTTAGAGTTTGTTTAATCTTTCTAATGCAATTTTTATTTTTTCGGCTGAGGAAACTTGTGACGTATATTCTTCCTTAATAGAAGCTACTGCATTTGTTTGGTATTTCATCTTAGAATTTCTCGTAGTTCTAAAGCTTCCATGCACTTCATTCACTCCTAAATATTCAGCTAATGGAGCTGCGTTATCTTCATTTATTCCACTTGCTGGAAGAATAATTACCCTTCCATCGGCTAATTTCACCATTTCTTTCAACTTATCTTTTCCCTCCATAGCAGTAGGATATCCCCCAGAAGTCAATATTCTATCGCAGCCTAGAGCAATAATATTTTCCATTGCTTCTATAATATCTACTGCTCTATCTATAGCTCTATGAAATGTAACTTGCATGTTATAGCTTTTAGCAAGATCAACAAGTTCTTTGGATCGAGGTATATCTACTTTGCCATCTTCCGTTAGAATTCCTATTACTACACCTTGACATCCAGCTTCTCCACAGTGCTGAATATCCCTTTTCATCGTCTGAAATTCACTTTCTGTGTATAAATAATCACCTTCTCTAGGTCGTATCAATACAAATGTTTGTAAATCAGATGTTTGGCATGATAACTCTATCCAAGATAGCGGTGGAGTCGTGCCTCCACTAGGTAGATTATCACATAATTCTATTCTTTGAGCTCCTCCTTTTTTAGCTTCCAAAATTGATTCTACAGAGCTTGCACATACTTCAATAATTTTCATTTTTCTATTCGTTTTAGGTTTTATATTTTCTTTTTAAGTTATCAGTTAACTAAGTTTCTACTTTTTAAGCTAAGAGACAAGTTTATTTTGTTTTTTCTGCATCCTTATAGCTTCTTAACTAATCATTAGTGTAAGTTTTATGTATATTTGTCATTAAACCTTTTTTGTTGGCGACTAATAGCATTGATACTACGCTGTATGAGATAGACTGTTTACAAAATATTTGCTGTAAGAAATAATATAAACAAACAAAATAGATATTTAGATGAAAGTAGCTTTGATAGGATATGGCAAGATGGGCCATGAAATAGAGAAAATAGCCGTTGAACGCGGGCATTCTATTGTCTCTATTATAGATATGAATAATATTCAAGATTTTGATTCAGAGGAGTTTAAGTCGGCTGATGTAGCTATTGAATTCTCTACTCCAGAGAGTGCAATCAACAATTACAGACGTGCTTTTGCAAGTAATGTGCCTGTGGTTGCTGGCACTACAGGTTGGCTAGAACACATGAATGAAGTGAAGGAGGCTTGTGAAAACGATGGTAATACATTTTTCTATGCTTCAAATTATAGTTTGGGTGTAAATATCTTTTTTGCAGTAAATAAATATCTATCAAAATTGATGAATCCACATCCAGAATATAACGTAGAAATGGAAGAAACTCATCATATACATAAATTGGATGCTCCTAGTGGAACAGCGATTACTTTGGCTGAGGGAATCCTAAGAAATCTTGATCGAAAAAATCGTTGGAATCTGGAGAAAGAAGAAAAACCAACAGATATTTCTATCCATTGTATTCGAGAGGGAGAAGTTCCAGGAAATCACAAAGTGACTTACGTTTCGGAATATGATACCATAACTATAGAGCACGATGCCAAGACGAGAAAAGGTTTTGCCTTTGGTGCTGTACTTGCCGCAGAATTTACGGCAGGAAAGAAAGGATTTTTAGGAATGAACGATTTATTTAATTTTGATTTATAATGGAGAACACAAATTCAAGAACCACCGAATCGGCAGAAAGCAAACGACAACCTAAGATTTTGTACTGTTTAATAGCTTGTTTGTTGACTATTTTTTTCGTCATCTGGACAGGCTACTGGGCTGTTTTATTGCTAATTCCCGTATTCATCGACATCTATATTACAAGATTTGTTCCATGGGGAACATGGCGAAATGCGAAAAATCCGACACTAAGAAAAATATTGGATTGGGTAGATGCCATTCTTTTTGCATTGGTGGGTGTGTATTTGATTAATACATTCTTGTTTCAGAATTATCAAATTCCATCTTCTTCACTCGAAAAATCACTGTTAGTAGGTGATTTTCTGTGTGTTAGCAAGATGAGCTATGGCACAAGATCGCCAATGACACCTCTTTCGTTGCCACTTACTCAGCACACAATTCCAGGTTTGAATGTAAAATCATACATCGAGGGAATACAACTAGAGTATAAGCGATTTACAGGTACTGGTGAGATAGAACGCAATGATATTGTGGTGTTTAACTATCCTTCTGGTGATAGTGTTTTGCTAAATGCTCAGAATCAAGATTTCTATGTTCTTGAGATGCAGGCTGGTAGAGAGAAATTGTTGAGAAATTCTGATATTTATGGTGAATTGGTTTATAGACCAGTAGATAGACGAGAGAATTATGTGAAGCGTTGTATCGGTCTGCCAGGTGATACTATAGAGTTGATTGATGATATTGTTTATATTGATGGAAAAGCGATTGAAAGCCCTGAAAATCAACAATTATTGTATGTTGTTCAAACGGATGGAACTGAGATTTCTTCTACACTTTGGGATGAATTAGGTATTAGCAAAGATGATATGTTTTTTTCGTACAATACTTATTCTACAGCTACTCCTCAAGATAGTTTGAATCTGGCAAATGCAGGTTTGAAATCGAACAATAAGCAGCCTACATTGGTTTATGATAGTGTATTCTTAACTCAAGATATGATTGCTACATTGGCAAACAAACCATTTGTATTGACCATTATTAGACAAAATGAGTTTTTGAATAACTCGAGGTATAAACGAAATATGTTAGAAAATCCAGCATACCCAATCCATTATTATAAGGATAAAGTGGTACGTTATGGAGATTTTCCGGCACTTTGGATTCCTAAGAAGGGAGAAACTATTACCTTTGATGGCAATGTAGATTACAAGGTGGCAGCGTATGAGCGTTGTATCAAAAACTACGAATTCAACGATTTTAAATACCAAAATGGAGTAGTGTATATCAATGGAGAGCCAGCGAAATCATACACCTTCAAACTAGACTACTACTTTATGGCTGGAGACAACAGAGATAATTCTGCAGACTCTAGAGCTTGGGGCTTTGTTCCAGAAGACCATATAGTAGGTAAACCTCTATTTATTTGGCTATCGTTGGACAAAGATAAAGGATGGTTTAGCGGAAAAATTCGTTGGAATAGACTATTTACGTCGGGCAACAAGAACAAATAAGAATGAATATAAAAGAAACAAGCATTATAAAATACGTGGGCAAAGTGGTTATTATCACTTTGCTCATTGTATTTGTATTGCGTTGTTTTTTCTTTGAATCTTATTCTATTTCTACTTCGCAGATGGAGTCTGCACTAGAGAAAGGGGATGAAGTGTTGGTGAGTAAAATCTCTTACGGACCACGTTTGCCTATCACGCTGTTGTCTTTGCCATTTGCTTTCGATAAGTTTTATTCTAGTGTAATTCAATTGCCCTATAAACGTCTCTATAGCTCATCTGTGCGTTATAATGATGTTGTGGTATTCAATTCTCCCTTAGAGAAGGATAAACCGATAGATAAACGCAGTCTATTGATCAGTAGATGTGTAGCAGTGCCAAACGATACGATCCAAATAACGGATGGAAACTACTACATCAACGGAAAGCAATATCCAAAATCACCTACTCAGATAGACGAATACAGCGTTGTAAAGGAAGATCTTGACTATTTACTGTCTGTTGCACAGACCTTAGACGTGAAGATTCAACAGACTAGCCGTGAATCTCGTGATAGTGTCTATTTCACGTTAGATCGTTATGATGCTTATATCTTAGACAAGAATACTGAAGAAGGAGTTTTCTATCGAAGAAACTATGTGATTCCAAAAACGCTTGTTTTCATAGCACCTTCTAAAGGTAGGCAAGCTATATTATCCGAAAATAACATAAAATTATACCGCCAAATCATAGAATCTGAACAAGGTAATAACATCATATTTGAATCAGATGGAGTATATATCCGTGGTAAAAAGGCGGAAACATACACTTTCCAAGATGACTATTATTGGATGTTGTCTGACAATACGGTAGATGCATTAGATTCTAGAGTTTTGGGTTTCATTCCATTCAGAAACATTGTGGGGCGTGCCTCCCTAATTTTATATAGCTCAGGTGAAGATGGTTTCCGTGGCGATCGTTTCCTGACTGATGTTCAGTAAGTTTAGTTCACTATTATGAGTATTATCCTTTCCACCGCATATAATGCACCTATTCAGTATTATACAAAGTTCTTATTGGGGCAGCCTATCATCATAGAGCAGTACGATACTTATATGAAGCAATCGTACAGAAATCGTTGTACAATCCACTCCACTGACGGAGCTATGTCTCTTTCTGTGCCTGTATGCTACTCATCCAAAGAAAGGACTAAGACAAAAGATGTTCTCATTTCCGATCATGGAAATTGGCAACATACACACTGGAATGCCATCACTTCGGCATATAATTCTACCCCTTTTTTCGAATATTATAGAGACGATTATGAGAGATTCTATACTGCTCAATTTGATAGTTTAGTCGATTTCAATGATGAATTACTCCGTTTAACACTATCACATCTGAATGTTGATTTGCCTCAAATAATATATTCTTCTGAATACATTGATACTCTTTCATCTTCCGATATAGATTGTCGAGAATTAATCCATCCTAAGCGTGATTATGAGCAAGATAAGCAGTTTGTTGCTAGGCAATACTATCAGATTTTTGGCGATAAAAACGGTTTTATTCCTAATCTCACTATTTTAGATCTTTTGTTCAATATGGGCAACGAAAGCCTATTGGTCTTGATGGATTCTATTCAAGATTATTAACATCCACGTATTTAGCTTAATATAGATACCAAATAGTTTCGATGAAATCTGTATTTTGAGACATTTATTCTTATTTCTATTTCTTATATTTTTACTTTCTTTATTCCTCCCCAAAGCTTTCCTTATACTTGCACTCCATTTATTTCAAGAAAACGTACTACATTTGAAGCAAATTATAAATATTGCAGATGTTACAATTTATCAAGAACCATAAAATGTTGTGCGCTGTAGGTTTTTCTACAGCATTACTTATTTCATGTGCCAATATGGGACAAGGACCTCAAGGAGGGCCTTACGATTTTGATGCTCCAGTATTGGTCAGGTCAACTCCCAAACTGAACGAAACCAATTTCAAGGGGAATAAAATAGAAATGATATTTGATGAAAATATTGTTGTAAAAGAAGCCAACAATAGGGTAATTGTAACTCCGCCACAACGAAGAATGCCTATTGTTCGTTCTGCAAATAGAAAGTTGACCGTAGAGTTGCGAGATACCTTGCTCGACAATACGACCTATATCATCGATTTTACGGATGCCATACGAGACAATAATCAAGACAATCCTCTTGAGAATTTCTCATTAGCCTTTTCAACGGGAGATATTGTGGATTCTCTAACTATATCAGGACGTGTAATACAAGCTGAAGATATAGAACCGATGAAAGGGTATTATGTCGGTTTACATTCCAACATGGATGATACAGCATTCTTGAAAGTTCCATTCGAACGAATTTCTAAAACCAACGAGAAGGGCGAATTTACGATAAGAGGGGTAGCTCCTGGGAAATATAAGATTTTTGCATTAGATGATAAAAACAGAGACTACAAGTATGACAATCCTATGGAGGCACTTGCATTCTACGACGTAGTTCTTGAGCCTAGTTCTGTGGCTGCTGTTCGTATGGATACTATATATGCTGATGAAGAAAATAAATTGGTAGATTCTATTAAAACAGTCAATTATACTCGTTTCCTACCAGACAATATTGTGATGAAATCGTTCTTATCTAGCGAAAGAAATCAATATTTCAGAAATGCAGAACGTGTGGTGGGGAATAAGATATCATTGAATTTTGGAACACCTACACAACGACCTGTTTTAGAGCCTCTCAACTTCGATTCGTCGCTAGATTGGGCAATTATGGAATCTACAATGTCTAAGGATTCTTTGTATCATATTTGGATTAAGGATGAAACAATCATTGGAATGGATACACTCTATTTCAATATGACTTATAATAAGACGGATTCACTAAGTAATCTAGTATCTGTAACTGATTCGCTACGAGTGGTAAACAGAGAGCGTAAAGACCTGAAGAAGAAAAAGAAAAAAGATGACGAAGAAGAAGAAACTATCTTTATGAGTATTGAAAGCAACTTGCAGTCGAGCTGGGATATTTATGATAATTTAGATATCGAGTTTGGCGAGCCGATCAAGGATTCGCTTCGCTCGTTGCTAACTTTTCAACAAAAGAAAGACACTTCGTTTGTAGATGTGGACTATAAATTGGAGAAAGATTCGTTGAATCCGAGAAAGTATAAGCTGTCTAGAAAATGGAATTATGACGAGGAATATAAAATAGGGCTCGATTCGGCCACTGTATTTAGTCTGTATGGGCTTTGGAACGATAAATGGGGACAAACCTTCAAGGTTAAGAATAGAGATCAGTATAGTAATCTAGCGGTCAAAGTGAGTGGAATAGTTGATTCTATTCCAGCTTTTGTAGAACTTTTGGACTCATCGGGTAAACCTTTACGTAAAGGAAGAGTCATAAATCATATAGCACTATTTAGAAACGTAAATCCAGGAAAATATTTTGCGAGGTTGATTGTAGATACCAATGGCAACAATGAGTGGGTATCAAATAAAGCATGTTTTTTAATTGCATCTGTTTAATTGAATATCCAGTCATATTCTATAAAACCAGTTTAAGCCGCTTGATTAAATCAGTTAAAACGCTAGGATAATAGAAGTTCACTTTGCCCAGCTTTTGGTCAGCAAAAAGAATAGCAATTTATTAATTTCATCTGTCTTTAGAAAAAGGATAATTTATGCACGG
>JASLEN010000420.1 GCA_030151105.1 Dysgonomonas sp. | reverse complement strand
CTTACGGTACCAGTTACCAATTCTGGATTCACTTTTATCGTCAACTCTCCTGTAATAGCCTCTCCACAATATTCAGGTGTAACGGTTACTCTATATACTCCACTGTTTGCAGGAGTAGCTGAAGTAATACGAGGATTTTGCTCACGCGAAACAAGTTCATATACACCTTCGCTGACTTTCTTTTCCCATAGATAGCTAGTTTGTCCTAGAGTGATACAATTTAACTTGATTTCATCTCCGTAACAATATTCTCCTGCTGCAGGTATTGAATAGATGATGCTTTGCGTTTTCAAGTTTGCAAGAGTCATATCTTGAGTCGTAGAGTTACCACACTCATCTGTTATTCGAACAATATAAGTTTCTCCGGATAAACCATAATTAAATACTACTCTCTCATCTGCGCCTCCAGTAGCAGTTAGTCCTGTAGGTGTCTCATCTTCATTCAACAATTCATAATGATAGGTCGCTTTACCTCCTTGTCCCGTAAATATAAGATAACCATAAGTCGCTCCTGCTTCTGGACAGACATATGCCGATGTAACTGAAGGATTTAAGAAAGGCTTAGATTTCTCAAACTGAATTGTGTCTCTTCGGATATAATAAGTCTGATATGATGTATTAACTACTGTACCAATAACATATTCACCATCTGCTACAATTTTCAGTTCTTCATTATATTTTTTTAGTCCAGTTTCGTATCCCCCGTTAGGACCGCTTATTATTTTAAAATTAGTATAACCTGCTCCAGCGACACCTTTTAATTTGACGTATCCTCCATTTTGGGTATCAAACTTTATACGTCCACCTACACATTCATCTTCTTCAACGATGTATTTGACTTCATCTGCCTCATATCCAGTTCTCAATAAAGCAGTTGCTGATAAGCTTGTTCCACAATCATCTTCTACCGTTACTGTATAATTTCCAGTTGGCATATGTATTGAGGAAGAACTACTGCTTGTATCCGAGTTCCCTAAATAAAAATAATTGCTACTATTTGCAGTAGATGATACAATAAAAGTTCTTCCTTTGTGTCTATATCCTTCTGGTGCATCAGTAACAGTTATTCGAGTATTTGCTGATAGCGCCTGATTAGTATATACCCGAAGATACCCATAATTCTCATTTGCCAAATCAGCCATATAATAGGAATCAGTTACACTTGATATTGTAAGTGTAGTTGGTCTAGGTGAATTTCTCTCAATTACACCAGTTTTATAGGTATAAGGCAATCCACTTGCCATAATATGATTTGGTATTGTTATCTCTAGTTGATATTTTCCATAAGGATACTCTACTGTAACATCAGAAGTATTTAAAGTTTTAGTCTCATAAACGACCATCTCTTTAACACTATTCTCTTTATAAACAGTTAATTCTACAGGGAAACAACTATATGTCGTAGCTACTCGTATTCTAGACTTAAACGTTTCACAATAAAACACATCGTAAGAGGTGTAAAAACTCACAGAAGGAGAGAAAGTTAAAGCATTGATACCAGTCCTTTCGTGTACATATGATGACCCATCGGTAACTTTAATTCTATAAGTTGAACCATAGGCAAGCTGTACATCTCGGAAAGGATAAAGATTAGCCCCACTTTTCACATCTTCAGCTGTATAAGTTTTTTCAAATATCTTAACTCCTGTAGTTTCATTGACAGCCTCAAAAGTGAGAGGGTAGCACCAAAGACCGTCATAGTCTGTATTGAATATTGTAGGACTATAAGTCAGATAATCACAATAATATGTAGTTGTAGGATTATATAATGTTGGTGCCTTCAGTTGTCTCTTTACAGATGTAGAAAGCTGGCTACAGCCTTTAACACGGACATGCATGTCTAGTGAGCCTGTTGCAAAGTAATCCTTAAAGTTAGGTAAACTATTAAATGTTACATAACCAGAAGTCCAAGTTTGCCAATCAGCTTCAATTGGAGTTTGCCCTGTTGGAACGAGCGCTAGCTCATAAAGCCTAGCATTAAAATATCTTGCATACTGATTATTGCCTACATCGAGAGGAATGGTCATGGATACTTTAACCTGATTACACGATAGTCCTGCTCCAATAGGATAAAAAGATCCACTTGTTATTGGAGGAAAACCAACAGTTTCATTTAGTGTAAAAGGTATAGTCGCCTTACTACAACTATCATAGATGTCTATCTGATAATCACCACTTGGATATAATCCAGGAAGAGTGTATTGTGTATAGCCATTTAGATTACTTCCTTTTTCGGGGAATATCTCGCCAATCACAACGCCAGTAGGTGCTTTGGATAGATGGAATGTGATATCTCCATAACCTGTATCGGTTTTCATGTTGAAGCCAATAAGACCTGTGGCACAATCAGCATAGGAGTTTCTAGTTCTTGCTAAATCTAGTTCAGCCATTAAGGGTTTGTAATTACCTCCCACAACAACGTTCGTAGCCTCTGTTACTACACCAACAGTAGTATCATCAATACAAAATGTACGCACGCTAACGACATACTGCCCTGCTGTGATTGACCTCAATACATTTTTTTGACTAAATTGAAGATTTGTCCCTGTAGTACCATCAATAGGTCTCAGAGCATATTCAGTCATATGCATTTCTAAATCTGTGAGATCTCCTTCGAGTGTTACCTCTATAACCCCATTGGCCATACATGTAGATTCTGTTATCTTTGTTTTTATTACAAAGTCTCGCTTACAAGGTGCTTTTGTCTGGGCTCCAAGACTTATAGTAGTAAATATAATAAGGCTTAGTAAGCCCCATTTATATCGTATTTGTTTCATTTGTTTATTTGTTTTGTCATTGTCAACACAAGCTCAGCCTGCATAGTGAAGTTGATGTCAGATTGTCCGAAGTTGTATTGCGGAAAACTTATTATTAGTTTTTCACCTTCCTCTTTTGGGCTATACACAGGCAATTCCTTCCCTACAAATAGGTACTTCTCATCTATATCATACTTTTTTGATGATTCTCCTTTTTTAATACAAGCCGACTCAAATCTCTTGGCATCATCCAACCTATACTGTTGTTTGTCTATTAAAGTGCATTCATCAACTTCTCCATTTATCAAGTCCAATTGAAGAAATAGATTCTCTAAATGCATATTGCTCAAATCAAGATTTGAAATATCTGTAATCTTTTGATGCTCTACAACCTCTTTTGTATTATAGTTTACTATGGTTAGTTCAGCTTGTTCAAATACATATATTCCATTTAAGGTATTTAATATTTGAGCAGACAATGAACTAAGGCACAAACAAAATAATGTTAGGAAAAGTATTTTTTTCATAGTCTTATTTTACTTTTAGAATGATATTCATAAATGTCTTCGCCGAATATGTAAATCCAGATTTCAACTTATAAGTCAATATCCCTGATGTGTTGACAGCAACATCAGTAAATACTGTATCATCAAAATAAGTCACAAAATAATAAAGATCATTACTTCCATATACAGGAAGTTCTGCTTCATCACTACTCACTGCCATATTTGTGTTGGCTAAAGCAAACTGTTTTCTATAATTATCATAAAGATCAATTGTAAAGATTCCTCCTGCAAAAGCAGGGTCATTTTCATCAGTTGGCAAAACGGTGGATGGCATATAGAAAAATGAATCAGAAACTGTATATAATTTCATCCATTTAGTACCATTATTGTAGTAATAGCCTGGAGTAACATCTGCAACTTCAGCAGTATTATATACAACCATACCCTGAGTATGAGCCTGCATAGGTGCAAAGGAAGTCGTTTGTTGCAAAGCTACACGAGGAAGAAGCAGCCCTTTCGTTGTTACTCCCTCTTCTTGCAAATCCAAGAGAGCATCCTTGTTGGGAGTCAAAACAGAACCAATAGTAACTTGCGCAGTTGATAGTTGTGAAAATAGCAACAAGGCTCCTATAATTAGGAAGCCTTTTAACAATTGTTTTTTTATGCAATGCATGATAGTGTAAATGTGTATGTTAATATTATTAAACAAGTTTATTTTATACCGTTTTAGGTAGATATATCCATATAAGTGTAAATTCAGATAATTTTGAAAGCTAAAGTTGAGACTCCTTCTTAGTATTGTTAATTAATAAATGTATCAAGATCATTACAAAATATACAGCGAGTTAAGCATCAACTCTTTATATCTTATGTGCAAATTTACTTATTCAGAAATGAAAATCATTTCCTTATACTGAATATCAAGATACATTCGAGAGTCGAATACAGGACACAAAGCCCACCTAACGTCTATATTCGACATACCAACTACTTGTTGTCTGATGAGAATTTCATTGACTATTGCTAGTCCTTGATAAATTTAACAATCTTTATGTAATTGATAATTTTGAATAAAAACACTACATTCTTTGTTAAAATAAAGAATCAAAAACACTCTTATTACAACTCTACATTTTGGAATGTAAAGAAGTGGAATATTTTAACTATCTTTGCAGGATAAACATCTTGTGTAGGTTTCGACTTCGCAGTTCCGTCCCCACTATTTGTTCATAAATTCAATTCTTTATAAACAACTGTCATACATAATACGCTGGTGACAGTCTAATTTTATTAAATGACATTCAAAAACTTAGAGTTAATTGAGCCCATTTTAAAGGCTTTAAACGAAAAAGGATACACATCCCCAACACCCATACAGCAACAAGCAATAACACCTGCTCTGAATAACAGAGACATCTTAGGTTTAGCACAAACAGGAACAGGCAAAACAGCAGCATTTACACTTCCCATAATCCAAAAACTGCACTTAGAGAACTCGAAAAGCAAAGATATAAAGGCACTTATATTAACTCCAACTCGAGAACTTGCAATTCAGATTAATGATTCTCTTAAAGATTATACTAAATATACAGATATAAGACATTGTGTGATTTTTGGAGGAGTAAAACAAACCGCTCAAGTAAAACAACTAAAAGGAGGTATTGACATATTAGTAGCAACACCGGGTAGGCTATTAGACTTAACCAACCAAGGCATTATAAGGCTACAAACGATACGCTACTTTGTTCTAGATGAAGCTGATCGCATGTTAGACATGGGTTTCATACATGATATAAAAAAGATATTACCAAAATTGCCAAAAGAAAAGCAGACTCTATTCTTTTCCGCTACAATGCCAAGTGCAATAACGAAACTATCACATTCTATACTCCAAAATCCAGTAAGAGTAGAGGTTACTCCAGTATCATCTACTGTGGATACAATTGAGCAAAACATCTATTTTGCAGAAAAAGCAGAAAAAAGAGATCTACTTATAAATATTCTACAACAAGAAAATACAGAGTCTATATTAGTGTTTTCCAGAACTAAATATGGAGCTGATAGAATTTCGCGCGCACTAGCTAAAGCTAAAATAACGAGTGCTGCTATTCATGGCAACAAATCACAGAATGCAAGGCAACGAGCGTTATCTGATTTTAAAACCAAAGAAATTCGTGTACTAATCGCAACAGACATTGCAGCTCGAGGTATTGATATAGATAGCTTGGAGTTGGTAATTAACTACGACTTGCCAGACACTGCTGAAACTTATGTACACCGTATTGGCCGCACTGGAAGGGCTGGCAAAACGGGAAGAGCAATATCTTTCTGCGCTAATGATGAGTGTGCAATGCTAAAAGATATCCAGAAACTTATTGGCAAAACCTTATCAGTGATAAAAACTGAAACTAAAATTAAAAAATAATCATAAATGGCAAAATCAAATTCATTCAACAAAAGAGAAATAGAAAAAAACAAACAACAGAAACGAAAAGAAAAGCAACTTCGAAAAGAGGAGCGAAAAAACAATCCCACAAATTCATTCGAAGACATGATTGCATATGTGGATGAAAACGGAGTAATAACAGACACTCCTCCTGAGATTAAGAAAGACACTATAAATATAGAGGACATAGAAATATCTGTGCCAAAGAAAGAGGAAATTGACGAACCAGACTTTTTTGTTGGAAGGATTGAGTTTTTTGACGAGACTAAAGGTTTTGGATTTATCAAAGACAAGAGTAGTGTAAATAAATACTTTTTTCACAGAAGCAATGCTCCTGAAGATATTAGAGAGAATGACAATGTAAGCTTCAAACTAGAGCGTGGAGCTAGAGGAATGAATGCCGTAGAGGTACAAATTGTAAAATAATTCCAGAAAGTAGTAGAAACTGTGCTTTAAATAACTACCTTCGCACTGTATGAGTTTAATAACAAGAATCACTCTTTTCAAATTTTTAGATTTTAGACAAGTTTGTTTTGTAATGAATCTCATCTAATTTTTTATTAACTATTTATTTTATTACAAATGAACATTTTTATAGCAGGTCTAAGTTTTGCTACTACAGATGCTGAACTATCTGATCTTTTCCAAGAGTATGGTGAAATTTCATCAGCTAAAGTTATTACAGATCGTCAAACTGGAAGATCTAAGGGTTATGGGTTTGTCGAAATGGAAGATGATGAGTCAGCCAACAAAGCAATCGCAGCATTAAATGAAACAGAATTCGATGGTCGCAAAATTGCAGTTTCGGAAGCTAAACCTCGTGAGCCAAGACAAGAACGCTCATTCAGTAACAACCGAGGTGGTGGTTATGGTAACCGTAGCAGATACTAATATATATATTAGATATAAGAAAAAAGAGATGGTGTTTCCATCTCTTTTTTTGTTTATAATAAATAGCGACAAAGATACTTCTAGCTAACATCTCCCTTCTAAACGCAAACCTAAATAAAAGTAATAGATGACTCTTATTCAAATTGGTTATCTATTATCTCTACTAATCCTCTACTTCTATTTAGACTTTT
>JASLEN010000366.1 GCA_030151105.1 Dysgonomonas sp. | reverse complement strand
TATTTTCTCAGGGGACGCTATGGGGGACGGAATAATTTGTTTTGATGATATTCATTGAAATTTATTGATATGACTATTTTGCTTTAATAAGCATAAAATGAGTATTATAAGTGCTTATTCGATGTCAATAAATAACAAAACGACTGCTTCTGTTGGGACCACAAAAAAGCACTTGCAGTGATGTAGGTGCTTTTTGTATTTTATATGATGCAAACTTTAGAGAGTTATTCTAGCGCAGAGCTGTAGGCAGCCACAAGAGTGAGTTTGCTTGATAGTTATTCTGCTTGAAGTGCGTTAATTTCTTATTGCAATCTTCTGAGAGATCTTTCCGACCTTGATTACATAGATTCCATTAGGGAGGTCAATATAGACACCATCTTTGCAGTCTTTGAGGTCTTTGATGGTGACTCTTTTGCCAAGGATGCTCATTACCTCCAGATGTCCTGTTTGAGGGATGTTTTTTAGAGTAACTACAGATGAACTGTTAATTGTGATTGTGAGTGTAGAGCTGTTTGTTTCTTCTTGTGTTTGTGCAAAAGCAAAGGTATCCAAAAATGGTCTAGTGGCTGCAAAGGCAGTGCTAGATAACATTGTCAGAAGACATACAATGAATATTTTTCGAAAGTTTGTCATATACTTTTTTGCTAAGCTTCACAAATATAGCGATTAATGTATAAAAATAACAAACAGAATAAGAAAAATGTTGTTGGGCTTACAATTTTTCGCAAAGTTCTTCGTTGGCTAGAATTGTATTTTCGAATACTTTTCGAGCCTCGTCAAGTAGTAAGTTATTGTCATCATATCGTGATGAAAAATGTCCAATCATCAATTTCTTTACTCCTGCTTTCTTTGCTATCCGTGCAGCTTGTTCGGCTGTAGAGTGTCCAGTCTCTTTAGCTCTAGTTTCTAATTCACTCAGAAAAGTTGCCTCGTGATAGAGTAAATCTACACCCTCCACAATAGGGATGATAGATTCTTTGTAAGCCGTGTCAGAGCAGTAGGCATATGACTTTTGTGCTCTAGGTGCTTTTGTCAAATTTGCGTTTGGAATCACTTTCCCATCTTCGGTAACAAAGTCTGCACCTTGTTTGATGTTGGCTATTTCCTTAATCGGGATATTGTAAAATTTCACCTTGTCTCCCAAAATGTTCAACTCCTTAGCTTTTTCTTTGAATAAAAAACCTGCACAAGGAACTCTATGCTTCAAAGGGATGGTGTGTACTGTTACAGACTTATCCTCGTAAATCAATTCATGCTTCTTGGTGTCAAACGGTTTAATAATAACCTCAAAAGGATTGTCTTTACAAAAGAAGTCAATTTGAGGACGTAAAAGTGATTCTAATCCTTCGGGAGCATGAATGATTAAATCTCCCGTTCTTCCTAGCAAGGCGAGCGTTGAAATGAGTCCTATCAGTCCAAAGCAATGGTCGCCATGAAGGTGCGAAATGAATATTTGATTCAATCTACCAAAACGGAGTCTCTGCCTTCTGAATTGGAGTTGTGTTCCCTCACCACAATCTATCATAAAAAGCTTTTCTCTGATGTTCAATACTTGTGATGATGGATTGTGTTGCAGGGTAGGGGTTGCTGCTCCGCAACCTAGTATGTTGACTTCAAATTTGTCCATTCGGTCTTTTGTGTCTTACTCTATATTGATCAATTTGTGTACTTGTAAGCTTAATTGCCACTCAGGGTGTTTCAATATTTGCTCTACACAATAGTCAATATTCTCTTTTATTGGGTTGTAGCCATCAAAAATGGGGCTCAAGAAATATCTGTCAGCCTTTGGAAAAATAGAAATGTCGGGCACTTCATCACCTACAGCTATTGGCATTCTTATTTCGTTTACTGTGGGAAGATACTCTTTAATCTTCTCATATTTTTGTTTTGGGCTGCAAGTAATATAATCTATCAACGGAGATACAGGGCGTGTGCCATTGGTCTCAATAGCTTGCTTATATCCCAGTTTCCAGAAGAATTCTAAGTGTTCGTCCTTTAGTTGCAAAGTGGGCTCTCCACCTGTCCAGATAATCCATTTACACCCAAACTGTTCTATGTGTTTAGCAATCTCATCCAGAGTCATTTCTTCACCATGCTCAAAATCAGTATCGCAAAACACACACTTCAAATTACATTTTGTAAGCCTGATGAAAATTGATGCTTCTCCCTGTCTCCCTCCTTCACCTTGTAGCGAGTAGAATATTTCGTTAACGCTCAACTTCATAGATTGCTGTTGTTTTAGGGGTTTCAGATACTTCTACTGCATATATCTCTGGAATGTCTTTCGAAAAAGTATCATACAGAAACTTTGCCATATTTTCGGCAGTGGGGTTGAATGCAAAGATGTCATTCAAGTGTCTGTGATCTAGCTTATCGTCAATATACTTTTTGATTTCGTCCAATTCACGATAATCTTTCACAAAGCCCACAGCATTTAGCTCCTTTGCTTTTAGGTGAACGGTAATGACGTAATTGTGTCCGTGCAAACGGCTGCAAGGATGGCTTTCGGGCAACCCTTCCAATATGTGCGATGCCGAGAAGGCAAACTCTTTACTTATTTTGTACATTTTGTTTTATTTAAATGCTTCTTATTTCTTCTCCCCCAAAAAGGTAGCGAAAGTAGCGAATGTTACAAAAGTAACACTAAAAAAGGAATTATGTTCTCTCTTTTTGTTAATGGCTTGTATGCCAAATGACTGAGATTGTTAAAAGGTGACAAAGGTAGCGAATGTAATATTTCGAGTTCTTCGTTAATGCCAACATCTCTCACCTTTTTGTTACTTTATAACTTTCTCCTTTCATTTTACTTTATTTTATAATAGGTAGTTATAGATAAAAGTCTAAGAAATATTTTCCCTTATTTTAAGAAATCCTCAAAGTATCTTGTGATATGTTCATGCAGATGGATTCTATCTTTTCCCATCACATTGTGTTCATGCCCAGGATAAACGAATAAATCGGGGTGAACACCTTCTTTCACTGCTGCACGAATGAGCTGCGAAGTATGTTGCATAAGCACCACAGGGTCTTCGTCTCCATGAATCAATAACAATCTACCTTCAAGGTTCCCAATATGATTCATCATGTTTGTCTCCTTGTATCCATCAGGGTTTTCTTGTGGCGAATCCATATAACGTTCACCATACATTATCTCATATAATTTCCAATCCACTACTGGCCCTCCAGCCACTCCTACTTTGAAAGTCTCTGGTTGGCGAAGCATCAAGTTCAAGGTCATAAAACCTCCATAGCTCCATCCATGGACACCAATACGCTCTGTATCTACATAAGGTTGCGATTTTAGAAAATCTATTCCTGCCATTTGGTCTTGCGTTTCCACTACTCCAAGTTGGCGATGTGTAATGTTTTCGAAGTCGAAACCTCTGTTCACAGTCCCTCTATTGTCCAACGTGAACATGATATAGCCTTTCTCCGCCATATAAATATCCCAACCTCTAGCATCTCCTAGCCAAGTATTACTCACCAATTGCGAGTGAGGACCTCCATACACATACACTATCACAGGATATTTCTTAGAGGCATCAAAGTTAGATGGTTTGATTAATCTATAATACAAATCTGTCTCTCCATCATTTGCTTTCACAGTGCCAAGTGTTATCTCTGGCATAACTGCATTTTCAAACGGATTCTTTGTTTCGTAGAAGATGGTTGATTTTGTATTCTTGGTTTCTGTCAAAGCCACTTTGCCAGGATTATTCTGCGATCTGTAAATATCTAGAATGTATTTTCCACTAGGACTTAATAAAGCCGAGTGAGTTCCTTCTTCATTACTGAGTTTTACTCTTCTACCATTCTTAACATTCACCTTGTATAGATGTTTTTCGATAGGGCTTTCTTCTGTCGATGCGTAATAGATCTCTTCTCCCTTAGTGTCTTGCCCAATAACAGATAGGATATCGAATTTCCCTTTTGTTATTTGTTTCAACAATTTGCCCTCTGTATTGTATAGATACAAATGATTGTACCCATCACGTTTGCTTTGCCAAATAAATTTCGAATCATCTCCTTTGAGGAATAGGATCGGATTCTCGGGTTCTACATATTTGTCATGTTCTTCAGTGAAGAGGGTTTTCAACTTCTTTCCTGTCTTAGCATCATAGCTATTCATCGCCAAGCTATCTTGTCCTCTGTTTAGTTCTGCAATGTATATCGTCGATTCGTCTGGACTCCATGCTATGTTTGTCAAGAATTTTTCTTTGGGTGTGCCAGTCTTTAGATAGACAGTTTCTTTTGTTTTAGTATTGAAAACACCTACCGTAACATGATGGCTTTTCATTCCTGCCATTGGGTAAACTCTCTCTTTGAGTGTTGCCATACGTGTAGCAGTATTTACCAATGGATACACATCTACCATGGACTGATCCATCCTGTAGAAAGCCAATAGATTGCCTTTTGGTGACCAATATGTACCTTTAGAAATTCCAAATTCATTTTGATGAACAGATGTTCCATACAGAATTTTGTCTGTTCCATCTTCCGATATCTGTGTTTCATTGCCTTCAGCATCTTGCACAAAGAGATTGTGTTCCTTAGTATATGCCATTTGGAGAGACTGCTCCGAAATATCTTGATTGTCTATGCTCGAGTTGTTGAAAGCTGCTACTTGTTTTTCTTGTTCCAAGTCGTAGGCAAATATGTGGTTCTTTGTGCCCACGAATAATCGTTTAGACTCTGCGCCAAAAGATACCGTATTCAGGTTGCGAAGTTGTTCTTTTAAGTTCAGAAATGAATTGACCTCCGCTAAGGTTGCAAATACCTTTGGAGCTTCTCCTTTTTTGTCAGAAGCAATAAGTATAGAGTCTCCTTTGATGTAAGTCAATTGTTCGCCCACCCATGTCATGCGCTGTGGCATTTGTGGCGTATATTTGCGATATGTCTTTCCTCCTGGGATGAGATCATCAAGAGTTAAAGTTGTTACTTGACTTTTTGTCTTCATAGGGAGCAAAATGCTTAGGGCTAAAATGAATGATGTTAGGTATCTCATATTTTCTTTTTTCAAAAACGAACTGCAAAGGTAATGAAAATAACCAAGGGTATAAGGTGCGAAGTGATAAGTTAAATGCAATAACTTTGCTTTTTTTGAGAACATTTTAAATATTTTAAGTGTTTTTTATAATATTGACTATCTTTGTGCGTATATTTAAATAGAGAAGTTAGGAATTTTTTCAGAGCTTTGTTATTTTGCATTCAAACTATGTTGAAAATCAAATCATATATATATATCATTAGTGTTGTTCTTATAACACTATTGTTCTCATGTTCCAAGCCCTCAGCGGAATATACTGTGACAGGGAAATTGGAAAATGTGAAAGACTCAGTGTTTTTTG
>JASLEN010000354.1 GCA_030151105.1 Dysgonomonas sp. | reverse complement strand
TGACGGAGGCCTAATCACTGAACCTATCGTAACTTGGGCTTGCATCGAAAATGAAAATAAAATAAGAAATAAAATAGATATATAATATTTTAGTATAAACATAACTAAAGTGTTATATATCTATTTTATTTCTTATTTTATTTTCATTTTCGATGCAAGCCCAAGTTACGATAGGTTCAGTGATTAGGCCTCCGTCAGGTGCCCTTCTAAATTTGCAAGAGCATGAGCCAGATGAACAAAACGTAACTGCAAGTCGCGGTATATTATTGCCTCGTGTAGAGCTTACGTCAAGCAATTCATTAACTGATATTGTGGGCGATAATTTGGTTGATGTTGAGGAATATGCTGGTTTGATTGTTTTTAATATTAGCTCAAATAGTGTTGAATGTCAGACAATACCTTCTGGTCTCTATGTTTGGGACGGTACTCTATGGGTTAGTATAGATGCGAGTGGTACGAAAAAGGCAGAGAGAATGGGCTCGGCAAAGGAAGATCATGCTGCATTGGTTAAGATATTGGAGAATAATCCTCAAAATACTTTAGATTGGGTAGTGAGTACAGATGCTGAGGGCAATCAGATAGTAAGTGGTTCGGATCTTAAATTTGAAGAAATATGTGGAGAGCAAAGACTTGTAGAACTAGTTTGTGTGTCATCAAATATAAGTTGGCTTGATGTTGCGGATTTGACACAATTAAAAAAAATACTTGTGTCTGACAATCAGTTGACTTCGTTGGATGTATCACAAAATATTCACTTGGAATATCTTTCAGCTTCGGAGAATCAGTTGACAAGCCTCGATGTTACAAAAAATCTAAAACTTACAACCTTAGATTACTACTCCAATCAAGTTCGTGAAGTGAACTTATACAATAATCCAGAATTAAATCATTTGGATTGTCATAGTAATGGAATTAGCACTTTGGATGTTTCTGCTAATCCTAAACTGATGTTTTTATATGCCGCAGAGAATCAATTGAAAACATTGGATCTATCTAATAATTCGGAACTGATAGAGCTGAATCTTTTTAATAATCAGTTGACTGCTCTGAATCTTTCTAACAATAAGAATTTGAGATTCCTAGATTGTTCGATAAATAAATTATCTGCATTAGACCTATCTGGGCACATAACACTTCAAGAGCTGAACTGTCGAAATAATAAAATACAAGAACTAGACTTTTCTTCTAGTACAGAACTTCATACATTGAACTGTGGAGAAAATGGTTTGACTGCTTTGCATATTCCATCAAATTCTAAACTTAGATTTCTAGATTGTTCGATAAATCAACTAACAACTTTGGATATTTCTGGTTGTGCAACTCTACGTGAATTGAATTGCTATAATAACACTCTTGAAACGCTGAGTGTGACTAATAATACTGCATTAACATATCTAAATTGCTCTAGTAATAAGTTGTCATCTTTAGACCTTTCGAACAACAGTTTGTTGACCGAACTGAGTTATCATACGAACGAACTAATAGCTGGAAGTGTAAAGATTGGCAATATCTTGAAAAATATAAATCTAAATCCAGATAAGACCAGTGCTATATATAACTGGATAAATTAACGTTCTTTAGGTTTAGTGAAATGAAAACAGCATATTGCATTGAAAATAATTCGTTGCAATATGCTGTTTCTTTAATTAGTTCTTTGCTGAACCTATTTTGTGCCTAGTCCATTTAGTAGGTCTTCTACTGCTTTTTCTAGTTGCAAGTCTCGTCCTTCTAGCATCGAAGCAGGATCGTTATAGACTTCTATGTCGGGTTGCAACTCTTGATTCTCAAGATATTCACCTCTCATATCTTGCACCGCCACTTGTGGTATCCCAAACACAATACTATTGTCTATTTGCGATTCCCACCACACAGCAGTCATCGTTCCTGGAACTGGCGCTCCCACTAGCTTGCCAATGCCTAGTTCCTTGTAGAGCCAAGGGAAACCATGTGCATTGGAATAGTTGTTTTCGCACATGAGGACGATAGATGGTTTTGTCCACTTGTTGTAAGGGTCGCTACCAATATACTGTCCACGAGGTGTAAAACGTTGATATTCCTTGCCACTTAGCAATGTAGCCAAGTCGTCGTGTAGCCATCCTCCACCATTGTGACGAGTATCTACCACCACAGCTTCCTTGTTTCTGCTACGTCCTAGTAATTCTGAATATACCTCTCTAAAGCTAGGACTACCCATGCTTTGGATGTGCACATATCCGATTCTGCCGTTTGATAATTTATCCACCATAGCACGGCGTTGTTCTACCCAACGTTTGTATAGCAGGTTGTTTTGGAGTCCATAACTTATCCCTTTTACCCAGATCTCTTTTTCTGTAGTTGACCCTTTTGGAGTATAGTTGATCAGAATGTTTTTTCCAGATTTGCCTGCAAGTAGTGTATAATAATCTTTTCCACTTTCTATTTTCTCTCCATCTATTTTGGTAATGATATCGCCAACTTTGATTTCCAGATCGGCATTAGTCAGTGGACCTTGTTTGATAAGCTCTTTTATCAATAGTCCATCTCCCTTGTAGGTTTCGTCGTAGAACGCTCCTAGACTAGCAGTTGGTACGTTAGAACCAGAACCTCCATATCTAGCTCCTGTGTGCGAACCATTTAACTCTCCAAGTAATTCTGATAACATTTCCACAAAATCAAAATTATTGTTGATGTGTGGTAAGAATGCTTCGTAATCCTTCTTGTACATTGGCCAATCTACTTTGTGCAAGTCTGTAACGTAGAACTTGTCTTCCACTTGTTGCCACACGTGATTGAAGATGTAGGCACGTTCGCCTTCAGGTTTGTAGTCAAATTCGGCTTTGATAGTAATCGGTTTCACAGAACCATCGCTCATTTTTATTTGCTTCAGTTGTCCATTAGCCAAAATGAGGATATTCTCCTGAATGCTATCAGTTTGTATCCTACCACCTCCCACATCTTTGGCTAATATCTTAGATGATTTATCTTTCAAGTCGTAAGTCCACAAGTCGTATCCCTTTTCGAAGCTCGCCAAGTAGAATAACTTATCTCCTTTTTTGTTGAGGTAAGCATCTGCCAATGAAGAAGAATTAGGGGTCAAGCGTAGAACCAAATCTTTTCGATCTTCCAATTGGAATGTAAGAGGTTTGACTTCTTTCTTTTCGTCCTTTTTATCTTTTTTGCTATCCTTCTTCTTATCTTTTTTATCCTCTTTTTCTTCTTTCTTTTTGTTGTTTTTTTCCAACTCTTCAGCTAGAGCCAATTCTTCTTTGCTCATCTTGAATTTGTCGTAAGCTTTTCTGTCGAAGAACATGATATAGGCATCCATGTGCGAGCCCCAACTTCCATGGCTGCGATAACCAGCACGATCTGAGAACCATAACATCGCTTTCCCTTCTTGCACAAATCGAGGTGCTGCATCAGTATATCCACTTTCGGTAAGGTTTACAACCTCGCTTCCATCTGCTTTCACTAGGGCAGCATCTACGCTGTTCCATCCACCTACACCAATATATTTGGCTAATAGCCACTTGCTGTCTGGAGCCCAATCAAACCATTGGTCACCATCGCTATATGAGT
Source organism: Dysgonomonas sp. (assembly GCA_030151105.1). Taxonomy (GTDB): domain Bacteria; phylum Bacteroidota; class Bacteroidia; order Bacteroidales; family Dysgonomonadaceae; genus Dysgonomonas. The sequence continues at coordinate 1,454 of JASLEN010000354.1, read as the reverse complement.
AGTTGAATTCACCTTTGAGAACGGTACGAATTTCTTTCGATTTCAGATTCAAGACTCTCAGTTCTGTTCTATTTTCAAGGAATGCAATTTCCTTTCCATCAGGTGAATATTCAGGTTGGAAAGATGCCTTGTCGGAGTCAGTCAACTGCTCTTCTTTAAACTCTCGTGCATATACAAATTGTTTGTCCTCACTTCTAGTTAAGTTAGATTGGTAGAGATTCCACTTGCCATTTCGTTCTGCTGCATAGAGTAGGCTGCGTCCGTCGGGGCTGAATGAAACGCTTCTTTCTTGTTCTGGCGTGTTGGTGATGCGGCGTGTAGTTCCATATTCTACCGATGCCACAAATACATCGCCACGAATAATGAATGCAATTTCTTTTCCATTGGGCGACACAGACATTTCTCTAGCTCCCGTAGTAAAGTTGATTCGTTTTTGATCGCTTTCTATCTTATCTGCTAGGATCTTAACGCTTACTTTTTGAGGTTCTGAGCCTTCGGTCATGGTATATAATTCTCCATTGTACGAAAAACATAAAGTACCTTGTTTACTGCTCGATAAGAAACGCACAGGATGATCCTTGAATTTAGTCAATTGCTTGGCATTGTCTGTTTCTAAACTACGCTTGTAAACATTGAAACTTCCATTTTGCTCACTCAAGTAATAGAAGCTTTTGCCATCGGCTGCCCATACAGGGTCTCTGTCTTCTCCTCTAAATGTTGTTAGTTTTTTATACGAATCAGCTTTGGCTGGCTCATATACCCAGATATCACGAGCGATGGATGATACTTGATGTTTTCTCCAAGGGTCTTCATATCCTTTTTTGTCGTGATACAATACTTTAGTTCCATCGGCATTGAAGTTCAGCGCTTCCATAGTATGCGATGAGTATAATTGAGGACGACCTGCCTCTACATCAACCTCATAGATTTGAGGGAATAAACCTGATGGGAATTGACCATGTTCGGCTGTTTGCATAATGGCTGCTGAAAACAGAATTGTCGAATCATTCTTGAAAGTGATAGGATATTCGTTTGCCGTATGCGTTGTCAATCTTTTGGGAGTTCCGCCATTGGCATCTACCAGAAAGATATCAAAGCCACCCTCTCTGTCGGAGGCAAAAGCAATGGAGCTTCCGTTGGGTGACCATATTGGCTGTGTGTCGTGTGCCTTGTGCGATGTGAGCTGTGTGGCAAGACCACCTTTGGCAGATACTTTAAATATATCGCCTTTGTATGTGAAGGCGATTTGTGTTCCATCTGGCGAGATTGTAGAGTTTCTTAACCACAACGGAACTTCTTGGGCTGATACTGCTGAGGTTAGACCAAGCAGTAGTCCAATTAGCAAAGAAAATTTCTTCATAGTTTATATATTTTAGACAAAAATCATAGAATTGACTATTGGATAGTTTGCACCTAGTGTATTCGATACTTGCTAGTTTACTACACAGAAAATA
>JASLEN010000344.1 GCA_030151105.1 Dysgonomonas sp. | reverse complement strand
TTCTTCTATTTGGCGAGGAGCTTCACATTGTTTTGCCATTTCGATAATAGCTGAAAAATCTTTTGCCTTACCTTCTTCTCTCTCAGGAATATGCAAAGCACCTTCTAGACCTGATGAACCAGTGGTGAAGATTTTACCTTTGTATGTTGCATTTGCTGATGGAGGAACAATACAGTTGGTCGTGAATAGGATAGGACCATTAAAAGCCTCAAAATCTTCTTTTTGTTGCCACCATGCACCACCATAGTTCCCTACTAGATGTTTATATTTCTTCAAGTGAGGGTAGTAGTGCGCTGGAAGCATCTCGCTGTGTGTGTAAACGTCTATTCCTGTACCTTCTGTTTGTTCTAATAGATCCTCAATATCTCTCAAGTCATGACCACTAATCAAAATACCAGGATTCTTTCCAACTCCAATATTAACTTCAGAAATTTCTGGATTTCCATATCTTGAAGTATTTGCCGTATCAAGTAATGCCATTGCTGTTACTCCATATTCTCCAGTTTTGAGAGTTAGAGCAATCAGTTCATCAGCAGTTATATCTTCTCTTGTTATCTCTGCTAAAGCTTCTTGCATAAATGAATAAAGCGCTTCATCCTCATTACCCAAATTATAAGCATGCTCTACATAAGCAGCCATCCCTTTGATACCATAATGCACCAATTCTTTTAGTGAGCGAATGTCCTCATTTACAGTTGAAAGCACACCTACTTCTTTAGCTTTAGTCATGTATTCGCTCACTTGACCATTCCATGTACAAGCATCAGGAAGATTAGAAAGTGTAGTAACTTGTTGTCCAAGTTTCTCTTTCAATTTTAGACCTTTGGTAACCTTACCTTCAATAACACTAAAGTCAAAATTAGCATTCGTGATACTTGTAAAAAGAGCATCCACTACAAACTTGTCTGCTTCAGCTGATGATTTCCCAATTTTACGCAATTCTCTATTATAGACTGCAATTCCTTTAGTTACGAAAAGTAATAAATCTTGTATTCCTGCTACTTCAGGAGTTTTTCCACAAACTCCTTTGATAGTACATCCTACTCCTTTTGATGCCTCTTGGCATTGATAACAAAACATATTCATAATTCTCTTTGTTTTTTAGATTTGTAATTCTTTATACACAAAACTAAAGAGAATAGGGGAGCAAAAGTGTCACATCTGAGACACTTCAAGAAATAAAAAGAAAAATCTAGATTATATTTTCTTACAGATAAAAATCACCTTCTGATTATCTACAAGTGTAGAGCCAAATATATAAACATCCCCTCCATCTTTCAGATTAAGACGCTTTTTTAACTCTTCTGCTTTTAGAGGAAAATTGCGTGTAGCAACATTTGCCTGAGATATATCTGCAAAGTCTCTTTTTATATCCTTCTTATTGAGGGAAGATAGTTGCTGAATTTCAAACTTTCGACCTGGAAAGTTCGAGATTAAAATCTCTGCAGTATATAGATGGCTACTTGGATGTAGTTTCTTTATGGAGTATTTTTCACAAAGTATCTTATAAGCTCCAGCCTTCATTAACGAAGTATTGGGCTCATAAAGATATTTTTCGGGATTAGAAGTATAGTTTGCAGATGTGTACTCCTCTTCAGATTTAGTAAATATAAAAACCTCTTTCTCTGTGCTTAAATTTACACAATGAATATGAGGTTCTTTTACAATTTCCTCATTATTCTTTATAAAGAGAAGTTCTTTACACTCATTATCAACACTCACAATGTGCACTTCCGATATATTTGTCAACGACTGCAATGCTAAAGTAATATCCAACATAGGCGATAGCTTGATCATCACTTGCTTTGCTTTGCTATCCAATAGATGTTGAATTTCAAGAAGGTTGGGTGTACAATCTTCTATCAAAGCGGTCTTTCGCCCTTTTGTGTCTCGGCGTGCTGGATCAATATAGATAAAATCTACAGGCTGCATTTCTTGAAGAAATTCAACAGAATCTTGATTGGCAATTTCGATTTTGTCTGCTAAGTCTAAAGCTGAAAAATTATGAGAGGCTAGCTCTGTCAAGCTTTCTTGCTGCTCGACATAATGTACTTTTCTAAAGTTATGAGAGAGAAAAAAAGTATCAACACCCAATCCTCCTGTCAAATCAACCATTGTAGCCCCTTTGATAGAAATCTGCTGCTTATAGAGAGCAGTTTCTTCCGAAGAACATTGCTCCAAAGAGAGATGAACAGGATAGAGAATCTTATCGAAACTATACCACAACGGAATTTTGTGTTTAGCTATTTGCAAGCCTTTTATTTGCTGCAAAGCCTGCACCATATCAATTTCAGGATAATTTTTTGCTTGAAGTGCCAACTTATGCACATCATCATTTTCATGATCTTTGCAAAATTGAAGTAGGTTGTCAGAAAGCATCATTTCTCTTTTATCTTTACGAAATGACTTAATGAGCTTCCTTTCTTAGTAGAGTCTGGCAATACATGATGGAGTCCACTTGGAGGCACTAACGTTTTTTTCTTTCTGAACCAAAGCTCTTTTAGCTTGTCAAAATC
>JASLEN010000318.1 GCA_030151105.1 Dysgonomonas sp. | reverse complement strand
CAGGTACGGTAAAGGTAGATGCTGGTAATTATAGGTTGACTGTTGGTAGTAGAGCTAACAATGGTTCTGTGACTGTTTTGCACAAGTTCTTTGAAGTACAAGAAGGTAAAACAGCAACACAACAAATTACAATGCCTAGATTAGAAGGTTTGCGTCAGGTGCAAGGGATTGTTGATCCTAACACAATTGTGGCTTTATCAAATGGCGATAAAACAACATTGAAAGAACAAATGGCTGGCAAAGGGCTTGTACTTGTTTTTGCAGATCCCGACAAAGAGCCTACAAAGCATATTTTGCAAGATCTTCCAGCGGTAAGTAAAGAACTTAATGCTTGGGGTGGAGGCGTTGTATTTATGGTTCCCGATGACAAAAAGAGTTCAGCTTTCAAGGCTTCTGCTTTTGCGGGCTTGCCTACTAAGTCTGTTTGGGCTGACGATGATGGTCGAGTGATTTTGAGTGCAGCAGCTTCTGCTTTGCAGATAGATTTTTCTAACAATTTTCCATTAGTATTGTATCTCAATACCAATGGTGGCGTAATTTATTCACATCAAGGTTATACTATTGGTATAGGCGAAAATATACTGAAGACTATTAAATTGGAAAAGGAAACTTTGAATTGATTGTTCTAGGTTTAGTATAATGAACGTCCCAGTTTCTCTTATAGGAAATCTGGGACGTTTTTATTATTCTAGGAATTAGACCTTTAAAATATATAGTGTTTACAGAGATAGTGAAGTAGAACAAATACAATGGAGACTTCTTTGTTGGAGTATACAGTGATACCAGAACACATTTTTTATAGACGAAAAGAAAAAGTGTTGATTGAGGATATTATTAGCTACTGGCTCCTAGTGATTGGATTCTGTGATCACCTAAAACTTACGGGCAAACCAATCCATATTATCTCTTTCATACTTAGTTCAGTTTGACAGTATTTTCTTTAAACTCATTTTCGTAATCTGTCTAGATAAAGTTAGTTTCTTGTCCCTTAAAACTAATTTAGCTGCTAAGATTTAGAATTTTATGTAATAATGTCACTTAATTATTTGCCAAAAAGCATAAGACTCCACATCTCTTTTTAGATAATTAACGTCACAATTAGTAATTTAATATTGAATAATATATCTGTAAAGATTGTCAACTATGTTTTAATGATATTGATAATATATATGTGAAAATATTTCTTATGTTTTCCCCTTCATTTATAAAAGTGTATGTGCAACAAGAAATAATATTTGATACAAACTTAGTACTGCCACAGAGCAAGATTTTGATTTTACTATCTCCTAGTGCATTCTTGGCTCAAGTATAGATTCTTTTAGCAATAAACTGAGTTTTTAATATATATTCACTATCTTGGTGTATGTAATCACTGAATTTAACTAATATTTTTATGCTATGAAACAAAAACTACAGAAAAGGATGATATGGCTCTTTGCTTTTTCATTCTTAATGTTCATGATTCCTTTATATGCATTTTCACAGTCGAAGCAAGTTACAGGTGTTGTCAGCGACAATGGTAGCGAGCCTTTAATTGGAGTAAGTGTATCAATTAAGGGAACAACCTTAGGTACAACTACAGATTTGGATGGTAAATATGTATTGTCCATACCTAATGAAGATGCTGTACTTGTATTTTCATATGTCGGCTACCATACTATTGAAGAGAAAGTTGGAGGTCGAAGTGTTATAAATTTGATACTTAAAGAAGACTTGCATACACTTGATGAAGTTATAGTTGTCGGTTTTGGAACCCAAAAGAAAGTAAACTTGACAGGTTCAATTGCAACAGTAGATAAGAAACTTTTGGAAAACCGACCAATGAGTAACGTGTCAGCTGGCTTAGCAGGAGTTATGCCAGGTGTAACAATTACTCAGCGAAGTGGGCTTCCAGGTCATGATGATGGAACTATCCGTGTGCGTGGAGTAGGGACATTGAATAATGCAAATCCAATGGTAATAGTCGATGGTATAGAGTCGTCTATGACCAATCTAGACCCTAATGATATAGAATCCCTTACTGTGCTGAAAGATGCTGCGAGTGCTGCAATTTATGGATCTAAGGCTTCTAATGGTGTCATATTAATTACCACAAAGCGTGGGCAAGCTGGGAAATCGCAAGTTAATTATTCTGCCTATGCGGGTTGGCAGTCTCCTACCAACAAACCTAAATACATGAAATCTTATGAGTATGCCCTTTTACATAATGAGGCTGCCAAAAATGACGGTAGAAATCTTGTACATTCAGAAGCTGATTTGGAGCGTTTCAAAAATGGAACAGGAGTAGATACAGATTGGCAAGACTTGCTTTATCAAGGTTCAGGTTTCCAAACTGGTCATAATGTGAGTGCTTCAGGAGGAGCCGAAAACATTCGTTATATGGCTTCTTTGGGATATTTGAAACAGGATGGGGTTATAAAATATGCTGGAAAAGAGCAATATAACTTTAGAACAAACTTAGATATCAAACTTCATTCAACATTGGATGCAAACTTCAACGTATCTTATACTAGAATGGACTTAGAAGAGCCTACCAATAGCTATGTTGGTGGAGGTATAGATCAGATAATACGACAAGTGAATCTTATTGCACCATGGGTGCCTTATAAGAATGAAGATGGCACTTATGGCACTACTGGCGATGGTAATCCTATTGCATGGCTAGACCTTAAGCAACAGATCAAACGTAAAAGAGCCTACTTTACAGGAATAGGATCGTTAAACTATAAACCACTTGATGGTCTATCCATCAAAGGAGTATTGTCATACAAAACATATTCTCAAGATGAGAATGAGCATATTAAAGACATACAATATAATGCTAACAAGTATCATGGTCCAAATAAGATGTATCAAAAAGATACTATGGAAGAAACTGTGATGACAGATCTCTATGCAACTTATGAGAAAACGTTAGCTGAAAAGCATAATTTTTCAGTGATGGGAGGGTTCCACTCTGAATATTTTCACCAAAAATATACAGAAGCCTATCGGCAAGATTTTCCTAATAATAATGTAGGCGATATCAATGGAGGTAGTGAGGCTGGACAAACAAACAAAGGATATACTCGCGAGTTGGCAATGTTATCATGGTTTGGTAGAGTTATGTATAATTATAATGAGCGTTATCTTTTGGAAGCAAATGTCAGATATGATGGAACTTCCCGTTTTACAAAAGACAATCGTTGGGGGGCATTCCCTTCGTTTTCTGCGGCATGGCGTCTCTCTGAAGAGAGTTTTATGCAAGATTTGAAGAGTTCCATTACAAATATAAAACTAAGAGCATCTTGGGGAAAACTTGGAAATCAATCTGCTTTGACAAGTAGTAGTGATAATAATTATTATCCTAGTATTATTACTATGACTAGTAAAGATCAAAACTATCCTTTTGGTGGAGGTATCAATACTGGATATGCGTCTATTTATGCTAAGAACCCAGAGTTAAAATGGGAGAGTTCTCGTACTTGGGACTTTGGACTAGATTTTGGTTTTGCTAATGGTCTGGATGTTACTATTGACTACTATGACAGGTTGACTACAGATATCTTAATGAAATTGCCTACTCCTGATACTTATGCAATGTCAGACTATTGGGCAAACGCAGGAGAAGTTTCCAACAAAGGGGTTGAGTTGTCAATAAACTACAATAAACAAATTGGTAATGTAATGCTTTCGTTAGGAGGTAATGCATCGTACAACAAGAATGAAATCAAATACCTAGGTGGACAAGACCGATTCCTAGATCCTGACGATAATCGAAAAATGAATTCAGTAGGCAGTTCTATTGGTAATCTTTATGGTTATTTGACAGATGGGCTTTATCAATCAAATCAGGGGATTACTGATTGGGATAAAGGTAAAAATAGTATCGGTAATCCAAAACCTGGTGACTTGCGTTATGTAGATGCTAATAATGATGGAAAATTAGATGCTAATGATAGAGTTTTGATGGGATCCATTGAGCCAAAATATACTTTCGGATTCAATTTAGGGGCAACTTATAAAGGATTTGATATTATGGCATTTTTCCAAGGTGTGGCAGATGTGAAAGGTTACCTAAGCCCTGAAGCATACGGAGAGTTGAATGGTGATGCTGGAAAACCAACCACATTCTGGAGAGACAGATGGCATGAGGGGAATACGAATACTAGTGTACCTCGTGTGAGTTCGTTAGGTGCAAGTGCTTATAGTGGTGCAGCTCGTACATCATCTTATTGGATGCAAAATGCGAACTACTTGAGGTTGAAAAATCTTCAAGTTGGATATACCTTCCCTAAAGCATGGACTAATAAAATGCACATCGAAAAACTAAGATTATATTATAGTGGACAAAACTTATTTACGATTACAAACTTTGCTAAAGGATGGGATCCAGAAGCTCCACTAGGTAGAGGTAGCCATTATCCGCAAGTGATGGTAAACACATTTGGTGTTAATGTTACATTTTAAAAGAAGACAATTATGAAAAAATATATATACTTTATTTTAGCAACTGTTTTGCTAAGCTCATGTTCCGATTTTTTAGATCGTGAGCCTAACGATTCTCTTTTTCCAGGTATCTTTTGGGAAACCGAGAAAGACGCACAACTAGCACTAACAGCATGTTATAGAGGTTTTGAAGGAAGCACTTTGTACAAAGATGCTGCTTCGGATGATGCATACAACTTTCATCGTCACGAGGGCTGGCAAGCTTTAGGAGATGGAAGTATTGTTCCAGGGGAGACAGCAGCAGCGTCATTTTTTAGCTATACTTCTATTCGCAAGTGTAATGAGTTTCTTGAAAATGTAGATAAAATTAACTACATATCTACAGATAAGATGAGTGCCGAACAGAAAAAAAATGCACACAAAGCTGAGGTGCGATTCATTAGAGCATATCGTTATTTTCTCATGACTCAGTATTATGGAGATGTTCCTTTGGTGAAGAATACGTTCAAGACACCCAAGGAGGCTGAGGTTCCAAGAGATGCGAGAGAGACTGTAGAGAAGTTTATGATAGAAGAGCTACAAGATATTTCTCAAAATAAATATTTGCTCGAATCTCATGCCGACGCTGATAGAGGACGTGTAACTCTTAGTGCTGCACATGCTTTACTCTCTAGAATTCATTTGTTTAGAAAAGAATATGCAGATGCAATAAGAGAAGCAAAACTTGTAAAAGGACATTCATTATTTCCTAGCTACGAAGGCTTGTTTTTATTGGAGAATAATGGTAATTCAGAAGCAATTCTTGAGTTGCAGCATTTGAAAGATTTGCTTGGCTATAACTTTACACCATTTTTGCCTAATAGTTCGGGAGGTTGGTCATCTATTGTACCACTACAAGCTTTGGTCGATAACTATGAAATGGCAAGTGGTCTGACTATTACTGAGGCAAAGGCTAATGGTACATATGATGAGAAGAATCCATTTGTAAATAGAGATCCTCGTCTTAGAGCTACAATTATTTATCCAGGTCAGTCATGGAATGGAAAGATATATGAATCTGTATTTATGGGTAAAGACAATCCAGCCGATCCTTCTAAACCAATACCAGCGAGTCCTGACTATCCATCAACCGCTAATAATGCTACAAAATCGGGCTATAATTTCAAAAAATATTATAGCAATCTAGAGCAATACGGAGGTAACTATTGGAATACGGGAAAACATTTGATGGTAATCCGATATGCAGAAGTATTGCTGAATTTAGCTGAAGCAAAAATTGAAAGTAACCAATTGGATGCAGAAATGTATGGTGCTCTAGATGCTGTACGTACTCGTGCAGGTCTACCACAAGTGGATAAAATAAAATATGGAACTCAAGCTAAATTAAGAGAATTAGTTCGTCGTGAACGTCGTTCAGAACTTGCTTCAGAAGGCTTGAGAAGATTCGATATCGTTCGTTGGAATATTGCAAAAGATGTGATGAATGGTGATGCACAAGGAGTGCGACAAATAAAACGAAATGCTGAATGGAAAAAGGATGTATTGCCTAATGGTGATTACAATGTAGAGTTGACAGAGGCACCATTCTTTGTGGAAAAAAGAACTTTTACAGATAGAAATATGCTATTGCCTATTCCTCAAAGTTCTATTGATAAGAATGCTAAATTATTGCCAAATAATCCTGGATATTAATCGAGGTCAATCCATAGAAAAAAGCGAGCTTCTAATATATAGACTCGCTTTTTTTTGATGTTTTATACGTGAGTGTACTGTTGTATTTCATGGCGTAATTTTTTTGCTAAAAACTATTATATAGAGAAGAGCAAGCAGATACAACTATGATGTTTTCTATTGAATTTCCCATTCGAGTGTCCAATGCAGCAAAAAAGTAATCTTCTTTTGATACACTGTCTCAATGTGTTCTTTTTCAACATGAAATGCTCTTGAGTAATTGTACATAACCTTATCTGTTATGATGAAGCTTACACAATTGCACTTTTCTACGAAGTGACCTCCTAGATATCTGTAGTTAGTGTACCTATACTGCAAATTGAGAGCAAGACAAAAAAGAGAGCGAGCTACTATATAATGTTAATTGCTCATTTTTCAATGTATTATAGCTTGGAGGGTGATTCTAGTACCTCATGATTATGAATCGCAAATGATTAATATTCTGCTGACTATATGTTGTCTTGTTTTGCTGTAGAGTATTGAACTATAGGTTGCTATTGAGCTTTTGATTTTCTCCTGGTTTTGATAGATTTTCCTCTTTTTGGATAAAGTGTGTGTAATTTGTGTGCAAGGGATAGAAGGCTAGCTATCTGTTAACAATATCTAGATTTCAATTTAATGACAGATAAAGAAGATTACATAATAGTCTATACCAACTAGACTCCTTCACATTGGGAAACTAAAAAATATAGCCATTCTGTATTAAGTACAATTAGTTTTGCTTGTCGCGTCTAGAAATGTGCATGTTGTAAAATTAATAAGTTGGAAGTGTTTTTGAGAGCAATTGGTATTAAATATAAAATGAAAGATCACATATTTTTAGAAAAGTTAAGATTAGGAGAGGAAGCAGCTTATGAACAACTCTACAAAGAACACTATAGAGGATTATGTCTCTTTGTCTGCAGATTTATCAAAATATAGATATAGCTGAGAATATAGTTTTATTGGATTTAAACTGCTGTATTACACTGTGTTTTATTGAAAATATGTAGGTTGTTTGTTTTGAAGGACGACTATTTATGTAATTGTGGGTTTACATTTATGCCTGATTAGAAAAGAAGATGTTTGGACTTCCAGACCCTTATAAAACTCATTAACAAGATAATCAATTTCTGTAACTTTATCAAAACAGAACATAAGTTAGTTTTTTCGTTATACAATTAAGAATTAGTAACTTAAATATACAGAGCTATTACCTTATTTCATTGAAAATCAATAGAAAATATTAATAGAACTCAGGTTTGTAATTCCTTATGTTGCTATTGATTTATATATATTCATACAATAGATTAAACATAGTTGAGAAAACTTTAATTCCATAAGCATCAAGGGTAGAGTTCTGATGAAGTGTATTTAGAAAAAATATTTATCTACCATAACAAAAATTAAGAATTATATCGCTAAGTTTGATAGTTACAAATGCTTGAGATGTTGACATAAATACGAGTAAG
>JASLEN010000316.1 GCA_030151105.1 Dysgonomonas sp. | reverse complement strand
CGAGCATTTTATCTTTCCAGTCTATCCAGATGTAGCCTCTCAACCCAATTGGTTGAATATTTTAGATGAGGGTGTCTTTAGTGTGATTTTTACTCTTCTTGCAGGTAAATCGTATGCGATATTTGCACTTCTTTTTGGTTTCACATTCTATATTCAGTATAGTAATCAAGAAAAAAAAGGAAATGACTTTGGCTATCGTTTTTTGTGGCGAATGCTACTTCTTTTAGCTTTTGCAACACTCAATGCTGCGTTCTTTCCTGCGGGAGACGTACTGTTGCTCTTCGCTATTGTGAGTATATTCCTATTTATAGTTCGGAAATGGAGTAATAAGGCAATTCTTTTTGTTGCTGTTTTCTTTTTATTTCAACCTATCGAATGGTTTCATTATTTTGCTAGTCTAGTAGATTCTTCTTACACTCTTCCTGATTTGAAAGTAGGGGAGATGTATGCCGAAGTAGGCGAGTACACCAAGAATGGAACTTTCAAGGAGTTTATTCTTGGAAATATTACATTAGGTCAAAAAGCAAGTTTGTTTTGGGCTATAGGGGCAGGACGTTTCTTGCAAACGGCAGGACTTTTTATGTTAGGTTACTTGATTGGTCGCAAGCAGTTACTTATTGCTACTAAAGAGAGTATTCAGTTTTGGATAAAAGCCTTGATTGTGGCAGCTATTCTTTTTGCTCCACTTTATGAATTGAAAAACTTGGTGATGAAAAGCGATGAGGTGATTATCACTAAGTCTATAGGTGTTGTTTTGGATATGTGGCAAAAGTTTGCATTCACTTTTGTGCTGATTCCTTCTTTCGTTATACTTTATCAGAGAGATTCTTTCAAGAAGATGACAAGTAGTTTTCAACTTTATGGAAAAATGAGTTTGACCAACTATATTACTCAGTCTATTGTGGGTGCATTTGTCTATTTCCCTTTTGGGCTTTATCTAGCGCCTTATTGTGGATACACCTTGAGCCTTGTGATTGGTATTGTTCTTTTCCTACTACAAGTACAGTTCTGTAAGTGGTGGCTGAAACGCAATAAACAAGGACCATTAGAAAAATTGTGGCACAAGTGGACATGGATAAACTCTAAGAAGTAAAATAAAAGCCAACTTATACCGCTATAAGTTGGCTTTTATCATTCAGTGTCTTGTAGTTCTTTGTTGCATTCGGCACAATAGCTGAGTTCTGTTGTTTTGACCTCTTCCACTTGTTTTGCTGTCAGGTGCAAAGCAAGTTTTCGAGCATTAGGAATGATAACAAAGGCAGCTAGGTATGCCACAGGAATCATAGAAGTCCACGACATGAAGAATTTGATTAGTGCTCCTTCGCCAAAGCCATAGGTTCGGTAAAGTCCCACTAGTGCCATGATGAAAGTCATAGGCGTAACAACAAATAATGTATTTAGGTACTTAAAATATTTTTGTCTCATAACTTTGTTTTTCTTAATTAATGATTCTTTTGAGATAATGTTGCAAAGCTAAGACGTTGCAAAAGGGGAAACATTGACATAAGTCAAAAAAGGAAAGCGACTCTATATATTATATAAAATCGCTTTCCTTTTTATTCTATTCAATAATCATTTGTCTTCTTCCTTTACTTCTTCGTAGGGCACATATTCCCCAATATTTTCATGGAAGTGTTTAGGAGTGCTATTTTGTTTCTGCGCATGGTCTTGTGATTGTTGATGTTTATTCTTGTTGCCTCCTAAGCGTTTGGAGAAGAAAGAATATACACCATAGGCTACAAAAAAGAGGAGTGCAGAAAGAAATAGAAGTCTAAACATGAGATTGATTTATAAAAAGACTAAAACAAAGCTAATAAAATATCTCAGATATCACTTCATGTCCTCTTCTGTAACTGTTATTTCTGCAATGCTAGATGTATATGCTTTGAACATACCTAGCACATTGCCAGAGAAATTGCTCTTAGGATTAGAATTTTGTGATCCTCCTGGCGATTCTATACTATTATAGAAGTCGTACGTACCTTTTGATATCGATTGCATTTCTACAATCACATGATCTCCAGCCTTTAGTTCATCTTTGTTGTTTTCGTCCTTGTCGAAAAATAGAATTGGTTCTCTGAATTTTCCATCGGAGTTTTTATCATCCTCTTTCCCTGGCTTTTGCATCTTCTTATTGTTGATAGTCAGCCAGTATAGGTAGTAGTTCTCTACTCCTTTGGGGTCATTGAACGCAATGCAAGGATAGTAATGATAATCGTTGCCTGCATCTAGTTTGTATATTCTGATGCTTTCAATGGGCACTACTGGTGGTAGGTATTCTGTTGCTTCATATTCTTGTCCATCAACTTCAATAATAAGAGTGTAAGTCTCTTTTGCGATGCCTTTCGTAGTCGAAACATATTTTCCACTCAAGTTTATTTCAGTCAAAGTTTCTTTATTACCTCTCGAATCTTTGAGTGTAATAGCAGCTCCACTGACGGTTTTAGGCTTGTCTTGATCCCAAAAGCCTTGTGTGAGCGTAAGTGCTACTTTGCAAACATCAGCTTCGGTTATAGATGCGTCTATTACAAGTCTTGGTTCTGCAGTTCTCAAATCGATATCAACCTCTTTTTCGCAAGATGCAAAGATGAAGAGGATTAATGCTAGTATGTTGTATTTGATATATTTCATCACTTAAGTCAAAATTGTTTCTTAGTATTTAAAATTCCAAGTAATAGATGGAATTACACTGAATAAATAAATCTTATATGCTTCTGATACCCCAGGATTGTCCTTATTCTGACGGAAGTCATACATATAAGGATTTTGTTTCCCGTAAGCATTATATAATCCGAAAGAGAGTTCCGAGTAGCGCTTCTTATTGTCCACCATAACGAACGTAGCTCCAAGATCTAGACGGTGAAAAGCCTCTGCTTTATATTTGTTTCTGCCTTCGTAGTATTGTATGGTTTGTCCATCTACCATATATTTTCCACTAGGGAATGTTAGAGGATTGCCTGAGGCATAAACCCATGTTCCCGAAATCGACCAACGTTTGTTGAATTCATAGATAGCTACAACAGATAGGTCGTGTGTTCGATTTTGATTTGCTAAATACCACTCATTGTTGTTTATCTTGTCTATCTTTTTTTCACTTCGAGATAGTGTATATCCAATCCAACCGTTTAGTCTTCCATGTTTTTTCTTCAAAAAGAGTTCGAGTCCATAGGCTCTACCTTTTCCAAAAAGGATTTCAGTTTCAAAATTATCATCTCCCAAGATGTCTGCTGCATCCTTGTAGTCTATCTGATTTCTCAAATCTTTATAATATACTTCTGCACTGAACTCAAACATATTGTCTGCAAAATTGCGAAAGTATCCTAGTGATACTTGATCAGCGATTTCAGGTTTGATGTAATTTGTACTCCCCGTCCAACGGTCGAATGTGCTTGTGGTGGGTGAGGTGGATAATAAATGCAGATTTTGCGTTGTGCGAGCATAGGCAGCTTTTACAGACGAAACATCATTCAATTGATAAGCCACAGATACACGTGGCTCTAGATTGAAATAGTTTTTTACAAATTCGCCACGTTTAGTTTTAATGGTGTCCATTACCTCTTGCTTGTCATTGAAGATGTAATAGTTCCCTCCACCTAGCACGCTAAATAGATTTCCTCTCAGTCCATAACTCACCTCTAGTTCATCCGTTAGCTTGATGCTGTGCGTAGCATATATGGCATTTTCCCAAGAGTAGCGATGTTGGTATTTGTCAAAGTCGTACTTTGTAGTATCTCTAGCGGTTATTTCGCCAGGGATAATTTGATGATAAATAGATGTGACTCCCGTTTTGATAGTGTTACTCTCATTAGGAATAAAACTAAATTCTTGTGTAAAGTTATAATCTCTAATTTGAGATTTTACATCTATCTCCGATGTGAGATCAATACCTACATTGTATGAATAGTTAGTATATGAGAACGATGTAGTAGAAGATGCTTGAGGTGAGAAAATATGATTCCACTTAGCAGCAGCTACGGTATTTCCCCAGTCCGTGTTCATTATTTTGTCCAGACCTAGCTTGTCTCTTCCATGATAGGCTGTGAGCGTCAATTTGTCTTTTTTAGATAATTGGTAAGAAATCTTTGCATTCAAATCATAAAAATAGAGTGTCGATTTCTTTATTTGCTTTACGCCCATTGCTCGCCCAATGGCGTCGGCATAGGTTCTACGAGCCGAAACAATAAACGAGGCTTTGTCCTTTTCTATTGGTCCTTCGAATGTCAGTCGTGATGAGATCAATCCTATCCCTCCAGTTAATCCATATTTTTTCATATCTCCATCACGCATTCCTACATCCAAAGTTGATGATAAACGTCCTCCATAGTTGGCAGGCATCGAGCCTTTATAGATGGTCATGTCTTCTACAGCATCAGAATTGAACGTAGAGAAGAATCCGAAAAGGTGAGATGGATTATATACATTGGCATTATCCAAAAGAATTAGGTTTTGATCTTCGCTTCCTCCACGTACATAGAACCCAGTGTTTCCCTCTCCCGCAGATTGAACTCCTGGCAGTAGCATTAAGGTTTTAAGGATGTCTTTCTCGCCAAGGAGAACGGGGATTTTGTTGATGGTCGCAATTTCTAATCTATCTACTCCCGATTCCACATTCTTGATATTTCTGTCTTTGGCAATTGCTGAAACTTCCACTTCTCCTAGCGATACAAGGTCTTCTTGCATTGTGACGTTGAGTGTCGTGTTCTTGTCAATTGTTATTCTCTTTTCTAGGGGTTTATGCCCTACAATTCTGAAAAGAATGGTTTGCGTGCCTTTGGGTACTTGTATGGAGTATTCTCCTTTGGCATTACTAATGTCTCCTACTGTTGGATGATTTTTGACTCCCACTGTTACGCCTACCACAGGCTCTGAAGTGTTTTCTTCTATAATCACACCATTTACTTGGAAGGTGTTTTGTGAAGCTACATGGTGCATAACAAAAAGCATGCAGCCTAAAATAAAATATTTCATTGATTGAAAGGTGAAGTGTAATCGATTGTTTTGATGTTGTTTTTTAACTTTTGTGCAAAGGTGTAATAAGAATAGCTACAAAAAGAATTTATTTGATAACCTACCGATTTAGGTTGACAACTAGCTGCTCACTCTACATGTTCTTTTCACTAAAAGAAGAAACGCAACTTTATTGTTAAAATTGCGTTTCGGCGAGCAAATATATGATATTATTATTGTTCTTTGACTTTTCTCTGTTTCTTTCTTTTGTTTTTCCACTTCTTGATAGTGAAGTAGTAGCCCGTAATTGGCAGTGATGCACCAATGATACAAAAGATGAAGGTTAATATTTTGGACCAAATGCCCCAATAGTCGCCCACATGTAGGGAGTATGCCCACGCCCACACTTTGGATTTTACATCTGCTTCAGAAAACGGTGTAATTTTAGTGATTTCTCCACTTGTTTTATCAAATGAGTATTTGTCTTGAACTCTTGTCCTGTATGTATTGCTTGGATGAACAGTTGCTACGCCATCAGAAATACGTACATAATCATAGGTTGGATCTAGTTTGACTGTGTTTTCAAATGCTGTTTGCCAATGTAGGATATTGATTGGCTCTTTTTCCTTTTTTTCTCCCCCTCTTGATCGAGTCTGTTGCGGAGTGTTTTCTGCTCCACAAATGGCAAATACACCATCTCTGAACCATTGAAACGACCACATAAGTCCAGATAGGGAACAAATAATGAGTACTAAAGTGGCATATATTCCAAGTGTGTTATGCAGTCCAAACATCAATTTGTGTGTCCCTTTATTGAGGTGGATCGTATAGTTTTGTTTCTTCTTTTTGTTGATATAGCATAGTCCAGTGATAAGGATCACTATGAAAAGAACAGTTGACCAGCCTGTGATATATTTACCCCAAGTGTGAGAGTCGTCCAAAAGCCAACGATGCAATTTCATAATGGTGAAGAAGCCACTCTCTCTGGTGCTATATTTGCCCATTATTTCGCCAGTATATTGATTTACAAATACTGAAACTCTAAATCCCTCTGCTAGTGTCATTGTATAAGTACGGTGAGGGTCATTGGAAATTTTGACTCCTGAAATGGAGTTGTCCTCTAGCTTTGCATTCACCATTGAGACGAGTTTGTCTAATGGGATAGGTTCTTCTTTTACCTCCTCTACAAAGTAGTGTGTGGGGTTGGATAACTCTAAGATTTCTTGTTGAAATACAAGTGCTGCGCCTGTAAGGCAAAGGATGACAATGATGACTCCTAATGGTATTGATAGCCATTTATGGAGCAAATGATTAATCTTCTTTTTAGTCATAGTTTAACTGACGAATCTGATATAAGTGCTTTAATTAAATGTATTTCTGAGTCATAGTAATTTCCTTTATACACTATTCGATAGGGTACACTAGTAGGCTAGAAAGAGAAAACCGATGTCTTTGATTTTTCAAAAACATCGGAATTCCTATTTATCAAAGTAAAGTAATATTTGGAAATTAAATCAAGTAGAGTAACTAGTTCTGCTTGATGTTTACAAATGTCTTACTTTTTCTTCTTATGCACAATCACTAATAATAATGATATGCTTTTGCTTTAATCACCATTAGTGGCTAGTTAATGTGCATTGTCTTGTTGTAATGTACCCTTACTCTGCAATTTTGACTAATTCTATGTCAAAAATAAGTGTAGAGTATGGAGGTATTGTTCCCGAATCTCTGTCACCATAAGCTAGGTCTTGGGGAATATATACTTCCCATTTAGAACCTTCTGGCATTAGTTGTAGAGCTTCTATCCAACCTTTGATTACTTGAGTAACTCCAAAAGTGGCAGGTTCTCCTCTTTTGTAGCTGCTGTCAAATACTGTTCCGTCTAATAAACGTCCTTCATAGTGAACCGTTACTTGATCACTAGCTGTAGGTATTTTCCCTGTTCCCTCCGTGATTACTTTATATTGCAATCCGCTAGGAAGAGCTACTACACCTTCTTTAGCTTTGTTGTCAGCCAAGAATTTTACTCCTGCCGAAATGTTTTCACCATGTTTAGCCTTTAGTTCTTCAGCAGCTTTTAGTTGAGCAGCTTCTTGCATCGCCATTGCTGCCGATTGCAAATACTCTTGTGAATTAGCAATTGCAGGAGTCTCATTGTTTAGAGAAGATAGAATAGAACTGATATAGGCTTGTTTATTAACTTCTTCTCCGTCTAGCATTTCTTTTTCGAAGCTTTTAGAAATAGACATAAACTGATTCCCAATTGCCATTCCCGTATTGTAGCTTTCTTTATCGCTGCTAGCTCCCATTGCATCCTCTAGCCCTTGCACGAACTGCTTCATGGACGCATCGTTTGCTTTTTTTGTCTCTGTAAGCTTGGTTTGATATTCTTTTTCCAACTTCGTTTTACCTGCTGCATCGGCATCAGCCATTTGTTGGTCATAGTTTTCTATCACAGCCGAAGGTATTGTGTCTTTCAATACCCCTGTTGTGAGTAAGTGTTGTTTTAGACCATTTGTCATATTTTGCCCTAGCGCATACGAAAGGGAGTCTGTTTTGGTTTGTAGGTCAGTGGTTGGGTTAAAAGGTTTTGCTTTCCCTTTTTTCTGAGCGTATGCTCCAAAAGAACATAATGCCACCAAAGAAAGTAATAATGCTTTTTTCATTTTCTTATTGTTATATTATAATCGTATTTGTTTTCTTGTTCCAAAAATCAAAAATAGAATAGGCAAATTTATAACTATTTATTCTTTTTAGGAGGTTTTATTTGATTCTAATGATTAATTCTTCTAAAAAACAAGAATTAATACCTATCTTTGCACTTTCCTTATCGTCTGGCTTGATTTGTCGCTTCATTAAATAGTTAGATAATAAGGTATAACTCACCAATAAGCATTAGATTATTTATGACGCATCCATTAAAAAGAGATTGCAAATAGTGATAGTTGTACTTGGATGAATAATAAATAACTCTGTGAATTTAGATTATTAAAACATTTAATGAAAACATTTGAAGAATTAGGAGTCGCTGCAGAAATCTGTAAGGCGATAGATGAATTGGGCTATACAAATCCGATGCCCGTACAAGAAGAAGTTATTCCATACCTGCTAGGGGGCATCAATGATGTGATAGCATTGGCGCAAACAGGAACAGGTAAAACTGCGGCTTTCGGCTTGCCGGTGATCCAAGAAGTCGATCAAAATGATAGAGCTACTCAAGCATTAATACTATGCCCTACAAGAGAGCTTTGTTTGCAAATAGCTAGTGATTTAGCAGATTATTCTAAATATATTGATGGCTTGAAAGTGCTTCCTGTATATGGTGGCTCTAGTATCGAAAGCCAAATCAAAGCATTGAGACGTGGTGTGCAAATTATCGTTGCTACTCCAGGACGTCTTATTGACCTTATCAAACGTAAAACTGTGGACTTGGCTAAGGTTAAGTATGTGGTTTTGGATGAGGCCGATGAAATGCTAAACATGGGATTCTTAGATAGTATTGACGAAATATTGGCGCAAGTTCCAGAAGAGCGTTCGATGTTATTATTCTCTGCTACAATGCCTAAAGGTATTGCTAAGATTACTAAAAAATATATGTCATCACCCAAAGAAATTACCATTGGTAAAAAAAATGAGGGAACTAGCACTGTTAAACACATGTTCTACATGGTTAACGCTAGAGACAAATACTTGGCTCTAAAACGTATTGCTGACTACAATCCAGATATCTACGGAATTATTTTCTGTCGTACTCGTCGTGAAACACAAGAGGTGGCAGATAAATTGATTCAGGATGGATACAATGCAGATTCGTTGCACGGAGACTTGTCACAAGCTCAACGTGACTCTGTGATGAGTAAGTTTCGTGTGAAGAACATTCAGCTACTTGTGGCTACTGATGTGGCTGCTCGTGGACTAGATGTGGATAGTTTGACTCACGTAATAAACTATGGTTTGCCTGATGATGTGGAATCGTACAATCACCGAAGCGGACGTACTGGACGTGCTGGTCGTACGGGTCTTGCTGTGGCAATTATTCACACTCGTGAGCAAGGTAAAATCCGTGAGATTGAAAAAGTTATCAATCGTAAATTTGAACATGGCGTTATTCCATCAGGAGAGGATATTTGTAAAAAACAAATATTGAGCTTGACAGATAGAATCGAGAAAGTGAAGGTAAATGAGGATGAAATTGCAGAACTTCTTCCAGATGTTTATCGTAAGCTAGATTGGTTAGAGAAAGAAGATATCATCAAACGTATGGTTTCTCTAGAATTTAACCGATTGATTGAATATTATCAAGAAGCAGAAGAAATAGAAATACCAAGAGCTGGAGGACGTGGACGTGACGAAAGCTTTGGAGATCGTGGTGGACGTCGTGGAGATAGAGATCGTGGAGACAGAGGTCGTGACCGTGGTGGAAGAGATTCTGGCGGACCACGTACTGCTGAAAAAGGATACTCTCGTATTTTTATCAATATGGGTCGTACCGATAAAATTAGTCCTGCCAACTTGATGGGGATTATCAACGATTTTGTTCCTCAAAAAGTAAACATTGGTCGTATCGACTTACTTCAAAACTTCTCATTCTTCGAAGTGAAGGAAGCAGAAGCATCTAAAGTGATAGGCGCAATGAATGGACAAGAGTATAATGGTCGTCGCATATCTACAGAACTAGCTGCTAATGGTGGAGGTGGTTCAGATCGTGGTGGAGATCGCCGCAGAAGTGGAGGTAGAGACCAAGATCGTCGCAGAGGAAACAATGCTGGTGGAGGCAGACCTGCCAACTCTGGAGGTTCGAGAAAAGAACACCGCAAAGGAGCAAGACGTCCTAAATTTTGATTTTGGATAAAAAATATAAAAAAGGAGAAGCCTATAGTATTGATTTACTGTAGGCTTTTTTAATAACTATAATCAGCCTTAAACAAAGAAGGCTGCTCTTTTGTTTAATACTTTAAATAGTTGCGAACTTATTTAAAAGAGGAAAAGATAGGACGTATAATCCAAAATGTTCTTATATTTTGGCTTTAGTATAAAGGGCTTAGAATGTTAAATGTCTAGAATGACTAGATATTCGCTTTTTAGGATATAAAAAATAGCATTTGTTGCTATCTTTGTGTTTCAAGCTTTAGAAAATACTACTAGCTTATTTTTTTGATTTTTTAGTTCAAAGACTATTTGTTGCCAATTTAGTTGTGAAGCGTGCCATTTGCATAGCTTCCGATAAGGCTCTAAATATTTATGTTTGCTTGTTATATGGAAAAACAAAACAAAAATATATCTGTTCTCAATAAGATAAATTATCCTAAAGACATGAAAGACCTCACTATAGAGGAATTGGAGGTGTTGTGTGCTGATCTTAGGACTTTTATTATTGACGAACTCAGTGAAAATCCAGGACATTTTGGATCTAGTCTTGGCACAGTGGAATTGACTGTGGCGCTGCATTATGTTTACAATACGCCTTACGATCGCATTGTGTGGGATGTTGGACATCAGGCATATAGTCACAAGATTCTGACGGGGCGTAAAGAGAAATTCCATACCAATAGGCAATTTGGAGGTCTCTGTGGTTTCCCTAGTCCTGATGAGAGCGAATACGATGCTTTTATCGCAGGACATGCCTCTAACTCTATTTCGGCAGCTCTCGGAATGGCTGTGGCTTCGGAACTGAAAGGGGAGACTGACAGGCATGTGGTAGCCGTTATTGGAGATGGTTCTATGACTGGAGGTTTGGCTTATGAGGCTCTAAATAATGCAAATTCTCATCCTAACGATATGCTAATCATTCTCAATGATAATGATATGGCTATTGATGACAATGTGGGTGGGCTAAGGGAATACTTGTTGAAGATGACTACTTCTCCCACATACAATCGTGTGAGAAACGATGTGTATCAAAAATTCAAAAAAGGGAATTTAATAGATGAGAAGAAGAAAAACTTTATTCTCAGATTTAATAATAGTTTGAAGTCGTTATTGACTAAACAACAAAATATATTTGAAGGCTTTAATATCAGGTATTTTGGTCCAGCCAATGGGCATGATTTGAAAGGACTTATTCGAGTTCTACAAAATATCAAAGATATGAAAGGCCCTAAGCTTTTGCATCTACATACTGTAAAAGGAAAAGGATTTAAGCCCGCAGAGGAGGCAGCTACTATTTGGCATGCGCCAGGCAAGTTTGATAAAATAACAGGTCAACGAATTGTGGTGAGAGCCAAAGATCAGCCACAACTCTTTCAAGATGTATTTGGACATACTTTGCTAGAGTTGGCTAAGAATGATAAGCGCATTGTGGGTATTACGCCAGCTATGCCATCGGGCTGTTCGATGAATATATTGATGAAAGAAATGCCTGAGCGAGGCTTTGATGTAGGTATTGCTGAGGCGCACTCAGTAACCTATTCGGCAGGTTTGGCAAAAGAAGGATTGATTCCGTTTTGTAATGTTTATTCTTCATTTATGCAGCGTGCCTACGATCAAGTAATACATGATGTGGCCATCCAAAAGCTTCATGTTATTATGTGTCTCGATCGTGCTGGACTGGTGGGGGAGGATGGACCTACGCATCATGGAGCATTTGACTTAGCGTATATGCGTTGTATCCCTAATTTGATAATTGCATCACCATATAGTGAACACGATTTGCGCTATTTGATGCATACTGCAGTTTATGATAACGATGGACCTTTTGTAATTCGTTATCCTCGTGGTCAAGGTGTGCTCAAGGATTGGGAGGTGCCAATGAAATCGATAAAAATAGGAAAAGGGAGAAAACTGAAAGATGGAAGTGATTTAGCTGTTCTTACCATAGGGCCTATTGGATACACTGCCACTCAAGCAATTGCAGAGTTGGAGGCTGAAGGGCATTCAATTGCTCATTATGATATGATTTTCTTGAAGCCTATTGACGAAGAACTATTGAAAGAAGTCGCTGAAAACTTCAAAAATGTAGTGACTATTGAGAACGGAGTTCTGAATGGTGGTCTTGGTAGTGCTGTATTAGAGTTCTTCTCTGATAATAATTATAAGAATATAAATGTAACACGCATTGGCTTGCCTGATGAGTTTGTTACACATGGTGCTGTAAAAGAATTGAATAAGCTTTGTGGAATAGATCAAGATGGTTTGAAAGCAAAACTCTCGGAAGCTATTGCTAAAGCAAAAACAAAGAGTAAGGTAGAGCTTACATAAAAAGTTAACCCCAATGAGAATAGTAATAGCTGGTGCAGGTGCTGTAGGTACGCATTTAGCAAAGTTGTTGTCGGCAGAAAAGCAAGACATCATTTTGATGGATGCTGATAAGGATAACCTGCAAAATGCACAAGCAATTTCTGAAATAATGACATACAATGGTTCGCCAACTTCGCTTAAAGACTTGATGGAAGTGGGAGTTGACGATACAGATCTTTTTATTGCTGTTACTCCAGACGAATCTACAAATATTACGGCTTGCATGTTGGCCACCAACATGGGAGCAGATCGTACTTTTGCTCGCATTGATAATTACGAATATTTACTTCCTAAGAATAAAGAATTCTTCGAGAAATTGGGTGTTGACTCCATGGTTTACCCAGAGATGCTTGCAGCCAAAGAGGTGGTGTCAGCTATCAAGAGACCTTGGGTACGTCTGTGGTTAGAGCTTTGTGGCGGTGCTATTACGCTTGTGGGGGTGAAGATAAGAGAAAACTCCATGCTGGCAAATAAGTATCTTCATGAATTGGCCAATCAAGAAAAGAGGTTTCATATTGTAGCCATCAAACGTCATAATACTACTATTATTCCTAATGGGAATGACCAGATATTATCTGAGGATATTTTGTTTTTTACAACTACACGAGAGTATATAGATGATTTGCCTGAAATTGCAGGTAAAGAGGTGATAGATGTGAAAAATGTAATGATTATGGGTGGTAGCCGTATAGCTATTAGAACTTGTCAATATCTGCCAGATAATTTGAATATAAAATTGCTTGAGGCAGATAGAGATAAATGTGAATATCTATTAGATAAGTTACCTAAGAATGTTACTGTTTTTCATAACGATGGTAGAAATGCCGACTTTCTTGTTCAAGAAGGTATTACGGATATGGATGCTTTTATTGCAGTTACAGGAAACTCGGAAGCCAATATCGTGGCATGTATGGCAGCCAAGCGATTTGGTGTGAGAAAAACAGTTGCCGAGATAGAAAATATGGACTATATTTCTATGGCCGAAAGTCTAAATATTGGAACTATAATAAATAAGAAACTGATAACGGTTAGTGATATATATCGCTTTTTGCTGAATGCTGACGTTTCGAATGTGAAAACCTTGATGGTGGCAAATGCTGACGTTGCTGAAATAGTGGTACGTCCCAATTCGAAAGTGACAAGGCAAGAAGTGAAAAGTCTAAGATTGCCTAAAGATGTAACCTTGGGGGGCCTTATCAGAAATGGTGAAGCAGTGATGATAGAAGGGGATACTTTGATTGAGCCTTATGATCATGTAGTGGTATTTTGTTTAGACGATAGTTTGAAAGAAGCTGAAAATCTGTTTAATTGAAAACTAAATTTAATTTTCGTTTTGTCTTAAAAACGATGGGCTTTTTGCTCATTATCGAGTCTTTGTGCTTAATGGTGGCTAGTCTTGTTTCACTCTATCATCATGAGCCGTGTGCTGATGCCATAGTGGCTAGTGCGGGAATTACATTTGCTTCAGGGCTTTTTTTGAGTATTATTGGTACAGAAGTGCGTGAACAGGCTGTGGGGAAGCGTGAAAGTTTTCTTGTGGTTACGCTTTCTTGGACTATTATGTCAGCATTTGGAATGCTACCTTACTATCTAAGTGGAGAGATTTCACACATTAGTGATGCTTATTTCGAAACAATGTCAGGCTTCTCGACCACTGGAGCAACTATTCTGCATAATATAGATGAAATATCTCGAGGCTTGCTTTTTTGGCGAAGCCTTACGCAATGGATTGGCGGTATTGGGATAATCGTTTTTGCACTTGTCTTGTTGCCGATGGTAGGTGGAAATGCTTCTGTGCTTTATGAAGCAGAGACTACGGGTATTGTGCGACAGCGTTTTCGTCCTCGTATTGGGCAAGTAGCAAAACGTCTTTTCCTTACTTATGTATTTGTTACTACAGTGCTTATTGTGTTGCTGTGGTTGGGTCCGATGAATCTATTCGATTCCATTTGTCATGCCCTTTCCACGATGTCCACGGGAGGATATTCTACTAAGCAAGATAGTATTTCATATTGGAGTTCATCGTATGTAGAATATGTTTTGAGCCTCTTTATGTTTGTTGGAGGTGTGAATTTTGCACTCATCTACTTCTTGTTACAGGGAGCAGTCTCTAAGATTGTTAAGGATGAAGAATTTAGATGGTATGCTTATATTTGTTTGATTTTCACAGGCGTTATTACTACTTGCTTACTATTGACAGGTCTATACACCAATGTTGAAGAGGCATTTAGAACTTCGCTTTTTCAGGTTGTTTCTATTATAACCACTACAGGGTTTGCAACGGCTGACTATGTGCTGTGGGGTTCATTCTACACATTTGCGTTTACATTATTAATGTTTTTCTGTGCTTGTGCTGGATCAACATCTGGTGGGATGAAGATTGTGCGAATGATTGTTTTGTGTAAAAATGCTGTCAACGAATTCAAGAGGCAGGTGCATCCAAATGCAGTCCTACCTGTTCGATTAAATGGGACTGTAATTCCTATCGATACTGTTACAAAGGTTTTGGCTTTTATGTTCCTCTATATTGGTATTACTGTCTTGAGTTTCCTCGTGTTGTCGATGGCTGGTATGGGATTTGAAGAGTCGGTAGGAGCGGCTATTTCGAGTATTAGCAACGTAGGACCAGGACTTGGAGAGCATGGTCCTAGTGGACATTATGCAGAGGCTTCTGCATTTTCAAAGTGGTATATGAGCTTCTTAATGCTGACAGGACGTTTAGAATTATTTACAGTTCTTTCACTTTTTATGCCAGCATTTTGGAAGAGATAATAATCTATAATGGTTATATTTGATACTTGAATAGATTTTCGTAGAAGAATGATTAATATTAGAAAAAAGGAAGATATCGTGATTCCTGCATCTCAGGTGGGAGATGAAAAATGGTTGAAAGATACAAGGTTTGTTGCAAGTTCTAT
>JASLEN010000269.1 GCA_030151105.1 Dysgonomonas sp. | reverse complement strand
GTGTTGTCTGTGTACCATCTGACAAAGTTCTTACTGCTTCTTTATATATACCTTTTCGATCTTCCAACCCTGATAGTTGACCCAAGCAAGATGCTCCAGTCGTATTTTCATCAATAAAGGTATTCCATGCTGATGGTAACTGTAACATACGTAATGTATGACCAGTTGGTGCAGTATCAAAAATAATATGATCATATCCTTTGCGTTTCTCATCATTTGTAATGACATCCGAGAACTCATTAAAGGCTGCAATTTCCACAGTACACGAGCCTGATAATTGCTCTTCCATATTGGTTATTACACTTTCTGGCAATTTACCTCTATATGGGGCAATTACCGATTCTTTGTATTCAGCCGCTGCTTGTTCAGGATCAAGATTGATAACAGTTAGAGTAGGTACTTCCTTTATAACTGTTCCCTTATTATTTAGTGGCATATCAAATACGTCTTGCAAGTTAGATGCAGGGTCAGTACTTACAAGTAACACTCTTTTTCCACTATCGGCTAAGTTCATGGCTGTAGCACAAGCTATCGATGTTTTACCAACTCCACCTTTACCTGTAAAGAAAATATACTTGGTAAAGTTTTCATTTGAAGGATTATAAAGTTTCATTTCTTTCATATAAATATTATTTATAGGCTGTAGAAGCCCTATTCTAGCCATTTTTAAGACTAGAATAATGATTGTTTTTAATAAAATTATGTTATTATTTTTTTATGATAAGTTCTCCCTCTGACACATTTAGCCATTCAGAAATTTGGGCATTACTTGGGTAAGTCTTTTTCAAAACGATTTCTCCGTCAAGTGTAGTAATAGGAAACACTTCGGCTGACTCTTTCATCAAACAATCGTTTATCGTTTTATTGTCAACATACACTTGTGGATTGTCTTTCAAATTAAAACGCTCTACCAAAATTCCCTTTTTCTTCAGAGTCTCTACCACTACTGCAATACGCATTAGTTCGGGGTCAATATTTACGCCACACAAGCCAGTAGGGCAACAAAGTGCTGGGTCGTAAATTTTCATTTCTTTTCTAGTGTCTAATTTTAATCCTTCCATGATACTATCCTTTTATTGCGTTTAATACTTCTTCCTTTGAAGGAACAAATCCCTTAATTTTCACTTCTCCATCAACTACCACGGCTGGTAATGACATGATGTTATATTTTACTATCTCAAGAATATCTTCTTCTTTAATCACTTTCGCATCTGTTTTAGATTCTGTAACTACTGATTGCACAACCTCAAATGTTGTTTTACATTTGGCACAACCTGTTCCTAATATTATTATTTCCATTTCTTGTTTTATATATTTACGATGATATAATATACTCCTACAACAATGAAGATGACTGATATTATCCTTCTAAACCATACTTCAAAGCTTTTCATTTTATTATAGAACTGGCCTACGTTTGACATACTATATGCTAACAGATACGCTATAATTATTACAGGTAGACCTGTTGCTATGGCGAATATTGGAGGAAGTAACAAGCCAGAAGGAGCAGATATTGTCATAGGAATTAGCACTCCGAAGTATAATACTCCACTATATGGACAAAATGCTAATGCAAACAATACTCCCAAAAAGAAAGCATTGAGATAGCTTTTCCTCATATTCTTTTGGCTAACTTTTTGGCTAATCTTATTAAGTCCAAGAATGTTGATTTTGATAAAATCAAGCATCAAGATTCCTATAATAACCAAGCCAATCCCTAAATATATTCCACCTACATTTTGTAATAGCTTTGCTACTTGAAATTTACTTGCTCCAAAGTAGAAGATTAAGCCTAAAGCCGTGTAGCTGAAAGTTCGACCTAGAGTATAAAATATACCATTAAATAAGACTCTTCTTTTCTCTGTTATATCTTTACTTAGATAGGCTGTTGCTGTTATATTTGTAGCCAAAGGGCACGGACTTATTGCAGTCATCAGACCTAATATAAACGCTGTGAGTATCGGAATATCCGAATTATCTACTAATTGTTGTAGGAACTCCATTTTATTAGATATTTTTATTGACCTCGTCTTTTATTAAATTTTCCAATATCTCTGGAGAGTTAACTGCATTTGCAAATGCTTGCTCTGTAAGATCAATGGACTTATCTCCCTTCGCAATGATTAGAGCATTCCACGACACTTCGTATTTTTCTACTAGGTCAGCAAACTCTTTCTCACTTGTGTTCACTTCTATAAATTTAACTTTATCATTGCCTACATAAGTCTCTTCAATCGTTTTCTTAGCTAAATCTCCTACTGCAACACATGTTTTGCAGCGTTGTTTACCATGAAAGTAATAGACATTGGTAATTGAGGCATCAACAGTATTCGCCGTGGCTACTGTCATTGAGGAGTCCTTTTTTTCTGTTTGTCCCTTGCTGTTACACGACATTGTGAGTAAGGCAATAATGCCAACAAATAATAGATTTTTCACTTTCATCAATTCAATTTATTTAGGTTGTAATTCATTATTATAATACTTTCTCTTTAGCCAAAGGGATACATTTACCAATGCAATCAATACGGGTACTTCAACCAATGGACCAACTACACCAGCAAATGCTTGTCCACTATGTAGCCCGAATACTCCAATAGCTACTGCTATTGCTAATTCAAAGTTGTTTCCTGTTGCAGTGAATGAGATAGAAGCATTTTTATCATAGGATGTGCCAGCAGCCTTACTCGCAAAGAAACTGATGAAGAACATTAATGTGAAATAGATAATAAGTGGAATGGCTATCCTTACAACATCCATTGGTATTTGCACTATTAGTTCTCCTTTTAAGCTAAACATCAAAATAATAGTCAGCAATAAAGCTATCAACGTAATTGGGGATATGGCAGGAATAAATTTTTCTTCATACCATTGTTTTCCTTTTGCTTTCACAAGTATTACTCGACTAAGAATACCCATCAAGAAAGGTATTCCTAAATAAATACCAACAGTTTCAGCTATTGTTCCGATAGAGATGTCAACGATTGCACCTTCGAATCCTAATAATGGTGGTAGTTTCGTAATGAACAACCATGCATAGAAGCTGTAGAAGAATACTTGAAAAATACTATTGAGAGCCACAAGACCTGCTCCATACTCTGTATTGCCTTCTGCTAAATCATTCCAAACCAAAACCATTGCTATACAGCGTGCTAATCCGATTAGAATAACACCTACCATATATTCAGGGTAATCATGTAAGAAGATAATTGCAAGCACAAACATCAAGATTGGTCCTACTATCCAATTTAGGACTAATGATGTTGTCAACACTTTTGTATTGGTAAATACTTTTGGTAAGAGTTTGTAATCGACCTTAGCCAGTGGGGGATACATCATCAGAATAAGCCCAATAGCTAATGGAATATTTGTCGTTCCACTTGACATGGCATCTATATAACCACTAAAAGATGGAATAAAATATCCTAAACTGACCCCAATTGCCATTGCTAAGAATATCCAAAGTGTTAAGTTCTTATTCAAGAACC
>JASLEN010000225.1 GCA_030151105.1 Dysgonomonas sp. | reverse complement strand
GTATCTAAGAATGCTTCCAAGCCTTTAGTCATTATAGATGGAATAGAATACGAGAGTATGAATGAGTTGCGTTTGCTTAATCCTTCAGATATTGAATCTATCAACTTCCTAAAAGATGCTTCTGCTGCAATATACGGGAGTAAGGCTGCAGGAGGAGTAGTACTAGTGCAAACAAAACAAGCCAAAGCAGGAAAAACAAAAATTGAATACAGTGGTTCAGTAACAGGAAAGTTTGTAGGATTGTCTCCTGAAATGATGAGCCTTTCGCAATGGTCTGATGCAGTGATCACTGCACGTACAAATGATGGATATACAAACGAGGATGTATGGATGAAGTATGCTAAGCTAGCAAAAAAATATCAAGGTCACTATATCGATCTTGACCATTCGCTCAACCCAATCAATGGAGCATTCTCAGATGTGGCAGACTATGTGTTTTTCGACACCGATTGGAATGATATTATGTGGGGTTCAGCTGCATCTACTCAGCACGAGTTAAGTGTTTCGGGAGGTGGAGATAAGTCGACTTACCGTATGTCATTAGGGTATATGTATGATGATAGTAACCTGAAATGGGGTGAGAATAATAACAACCGCTATAATTTGCGTTTATCTAATACGTTTAAGCTGACTGACGCTTTGACTCTTCAATCAGTTATAGCATACAACAGACAAGATCAGGTAGCACCTACTCAAGTAGGGTCTACATAGGAAACATCTGTTCAACAACCAGGTTTTCCCTCTTCTACTATCGATGGCAAACCATACGCTTGGGGTACTTGGGGTGCACCAAACTGGTATGCTGAATTAGGGGGAGAGAATAAATTGAAAGTCTCTGCTATAAATATCAGTGAAACATTCAGCTACAACCTTACCAAAGAATTGACGGCAGTTGCCACTCTAGGATACAATACGTCCACAGCAACTCGTGATGCGGTTTCTAAATCAATAGATTGGTACAACTATGCTGGCAACAGAATTGTGAGAACTGCTCCGAATCAAACAGACAGCTATTACGAAAAATCGTCTTCACGTACCGATTTCTATTCAGTATCAGGCTACCTTGAGTGGAGTAAGACTATTGCTAAAGATCACGAAGTGAAGTTAATGGGAGGTGCACAATATAACCTAAAAGAGTATGACTATGTAACAACCAACAGCAGAGACATCCTTCCTAGCCTAGAAGTAATCAACGGTTCGGGAGTCTTGTCTTACGGAGCAAACAAATGGCACGAGGCAGTGATGTCGTATTACGGTAGAGCAAATTATGCTTTCCAATCCAAATATTTACTCGAGGGAATGTTTAGATACGATGGTTCTTCCAAGTTTCAGCCCGAAAATCGTTGGGCTACCTTCTGGGGAGTTTCGGGTGGATGGAGAATCTCTGAAGAAGCATTCATGAAAGGCACTAAGGGCTATATCGACAATCTTAAACTTAGAGCCTCGTATGGTAATGTGGGGAATCAAAGTGGTATTGATAGATACGATGGTGTGCAGCTCTACAATTTTGAGCCTCAGAAAGGAGCTCTTGTTGGCAACGGAAAACTTTCTTATATAAATACGAATGGCAAACTAGTAAGTTCGGGGCGTACTTGGGAAAAAATTCACAATTACAATATTGGACTCGACTTTGGTTTCCTAAATGGACGACTAAATGGAACAATAGAATACTTCTGGAAGAACAACAACAACATGCTTATTGCTAGTACATATCCTTCTATTTTAGGAGACGAATCGCCAACTAATAATCAAGGTGAATTTAAGGCTAATGGATTTGAAGGTAGTTTTACGTGGTCTGACAAAATAGGACCTGTAAAGTATCACATAGGTGCTAATTATACTTATGCTAACAATGAGCTGGTGAATAATGGAGGTAACTCTGCTCTCAGCGAGGGTATTAGATCAGACAGAGAGGGCTATCCTCTAAATTCTGTATTTGGATTCCGTTATGCTGGAAAAATACAGAACGAGGAGCAACTTGAAAAATATGTTGCAAAATACAAAGGGAATAGTCCACTGATTGCCAATGCTATTGGAAGCTTGCGCTTAGGAGACAATATGTTCCAAGATATTAATGGTGACGGTGCTATAACTGTTGACGACCTTGTGTACTTAGGTACGGATGATCCTAAAATATCATATTCGTTCAATGCAGGCTTAGAGTGGAATGGTTTTGACCTATCTGCAGTTTTTCAAGGAGTTGCCAAACGTACAATAATGCGTGATGGTGTACTGAAAATACCAATGTATGCTGTATATCAAAACTCTACTACACAATCTATTGGAGATGTTTGGAGTCCAGAGCACAGGGGAGCACGTTACCCTCAATACACAAACAATGGCAATCTGAATAAATACAATTACTTCCCGTCTTCATGGTCTGCCGAAGATGGATCATACATCCGCCTCAAGAATATAACACTAGGATATACTTTGCCAGAAGCATGGCTTGCCAAAACAAAAGCATTGAGTAAGGTTAGATTGTACCTAACAGGTACAGACTTGTGGGAGCACACCAAAGTGACTGATGGATGGGACCCCGAAGCTATAAGCAAAGTAGGAGATAACAAAAACGGACTTAAACGTTATCCATTTACAAGAAGTGTAACTGTGGGAGCTAGTGTCACATTTTAAAAATATAATACAATGAAAAAATATAATAAATTCATAATCGCAATTCTGTTCGGTTTGATGTTTCATTCATGTTTGAATCTTGATCCTCAAGATCAATTAGCTGAAACAAATTTATGGAAAACGCCAAACGATTATAGGTTATTTGCCAACCAATTTTATGGATGGACACGTGATTTTGCTACCAGCGTTTATGACGCTCCACATTCCGATAAACGTTCAGATATCTTGCTAGACAATAATGACAAGAACAATGTTTTCCGATTGGGTACAAATGGGCTGACAGAAAAGGATGGTGACTACAATGAGGCATATAAGAGGATACGTCGTACAAATATATTACTCAATAATGCAAAGTCGTATAGCAATCCTTCCGATATTGCGCAACCAGTTGGCGAAGCTAAGTTCTTTCGTGCATATTGTTACTTTGAACTTTTACAACTGTTTGGTGATGTAATTGTAACCGACAAGGCACTGAGCATTTCTGATCCCGAATTATATACTACTCGTAATAGTCGTAGCGAAGTTGCAGATTTCATTATTGCAGATTTGAAAGATGCAGTACTTAAATTACCGTCTACATCCTCTGTCGAAAACGGACGTATAGGTAGCGAAGGAGCATTAGCGTTCCTATCTCGTGTAACACTATTTGAAGGAACTTGGCAAAAATTCAGAGGCAATGAAGTTAGAAGTAAAGAGCTATTAAACATCGCAGCCGATGCAGCTAAAAAAGTGATAGAAAGCAACAAATTTGAACTATTCAAACCTGCTATTCTAGGAGAAACAGCACAAAAATACATGTTTATACTAGAGGACACTAAGTCCAACCCAGCAGGTTTACAAAAGAATTCTAACAAAGAGTATATCTTCTCCCGTCGTCACGACGAAGCATTAGCTCCTATTGGAAAAAATATAACTGTAGAAAGTTTACTGAATGTACAACAGATTTCTCGCAAATTTGTCAATATGTATCTTTGCCAAGATGGTTTACCTATCGATAAGTCGGAACAGTTCAAAGGTTATGATAAAATAGATTCTGAGTGGATTAATCGTGACAATCGTATGCGTAATACTTTAGCACGACCACATGATAATTTCTGGGGCAATGAAAAATCACGTGTAACATGGACTGGCGACGCTGCTGATTTGGCTGCTGCTCGAACTGTTAATTATATTCCTAATTCAGGAAGTGGATATGGTAATCAAAAGTGGGGAGCAGAACGTAAAGTAGCAACAAATTTCGAGGGTTATGATTATCCAGTTATTCGCTATGCTGAGGTTCTACTCAACTATGCAGAAGCAATCTACGAAAGAGATAATACTATTGAAGATGGAGACTTGGATATTTCTCTCAACCTAGTTAGACAACGTATCAATCCATCCATGCCAAAACTATCAAATAGTTTAGTAGCTGCAAACGGATTGAATATGCGTACTGAAATACGTCGCGAACGTACCATCGAACTCTACAACGAGGGATTTCGCATAGACGATCTTAAACGTTGGAAAACAGCAGAGGTAGAAATGCCTATGGATTTCCTTGGCATCAAATGGCAGGGAACCGAATTCCAAACGGTATATCCTAACCCTACATATAATAAGAGTGCTGACGGCTG
>JASLEN010000211.1 GCA_030151105.1 Dysgonomonas sp. | reverse complement strand
TCTAGAAACAGGTGCGCACCTTACAGCACTAGACAGAACAAGAGTAGGAGAGGTCTCGCTCAAGGACTGTATAGATGGAGGACAAGTTCAAGAGTTTATAGACTCATTAGTATTAGAAAAATAAGGAAATAATAAAACAATATATAAAATATGAAGCTTTCACAATTTAAATTCAATTTGCCTGACGAGTTAATCGCATCTCACCCTGCAAAGTTTAGAGATGAGTCTCGTATGATGGTTCTCAATCGTGCAACGGGAGAGATTGAACATAAGGTATTCAAGGATATTATCGACTATTTTGATGAGGGTGATGTGTTTGTATTCAACGATACAAAGGTTTTTCCAGCGAGACTTTATGGAAGTAAAGAAAAAACTGGAGCAACTATCGAGGTATTCTTGTTGAGAGAATTGAACCCAGAAACTCACCTTTGGGATGTGTTGGTAGATCCTGCACGCAAAATTCGTATCGGAAATAAGTTATACTTTGGCGACGATGAGTCTGTTGTAGCTGAGGTTATTGACAATACAACATCAAGAGGTAGAACGCTACGTTTCTTATATGAAGGAGATTCGGAAGAGTTTAAGAAAAATCTTTACTCATTAGGACAGACTCCTATTCCTAAGTACTTTGGACGTAAAGAGGAAAAGATAGACAAAGAACGTTATCAAACGATCTTTGCTAAAAATGAAGGAGCTGTAGTAGTTCCTGCTGCTGGTCTTCACTTTAGTAGAGAGGTGATGAAGCGTTTTGAAATCAAAGGTTTAGATTTTGCTTATATTACTTTGCACTCAGGTTTAGGTAATTACCGAGATATAGATGTTGAGGATTTGACAAAGCATAAAATGGATTCGGAAGAGCTTGTTATCACTAACGAAACTGCCGATATTGTAAATAAAGCTATTGATAAAGGAAAACGTGTTTGTGCGGTAGGTACTTCGGTGATGAGAGCTGTGGAAACAGTAATTCCTACTGATGGTTACTTGAAAGACAATACAGGATGGACCAACAAGTTCATCTTCCCTCCATACGATTTCCATATTGCAAATGCTATGGTTACGAACTTCAATTTGCCTAAGTCAACTCTATTGATGATGGCTGCTGCTTTTGGAGGATATGATCAAGTAATGGATGCCTACGAGGTGGCTGTGAAAGAGAAATATCGCTTTGGAGCATATGGAGATGCTTTGTTGATTATCTGATTTTTTTTGAAAATGGAAATTGAAAACTTGCACGATGTTTACTTGGCTCTAGGAACTAACTTGGGCAACAAAGAGGAAAACATCTTTCAAGCACTAAAATTAATAAATGAGAGAGTGGGTATGGTTATTATCCACTCTGCTCTTTATAGGACAGAGCCTGTTGGCTTTGATTCTGAAAATGAATTTATAAATGCGGCTTGTCTTGTGATGACCTCTATGGAACCTCTCGAATTACTGAAGGCAACTCAAGCGATAGAGCTTGAATTAGGAAGAGAAAATAAGTCTGTTGATAAACAATATGCTGATCGTATAATTGATATAGATATTCTATTGTATGATCGCTTAGTATTTGATGATACTCAGCTACAATTGCCCCATCCACATATGCACGAGCGTGCTTTTGTGCTAACTCCTTTAGCTGAAATTGCAGCCCAATACATTCATCCTACGCTCCATCAGTCTATTGGAGAATTAGAACTTTTACTACAAGACTAATAAATATCTTCGCTGTGTACGAAGAATGCAGATTCGGCTGGTTCGCTCTCGTTATGATATCTATCTGAGGCTGTTACGAAGTAATAGAATGCATATTCACCTACACTTACAGGAAATTTGTAGCTGTTCTTATGGAGATTAGCTGCTAATATACCTTCTGCCAAAGTAGGATCTAGTGTTTCGTTGTTTGAATAATATATATTATAAGTATATCTATTCTCATTGTCAGGTGCATTCCACTTCAGAACAAGATTCCCTTCTTGATCCTTATATACTTGTAGGTCAATTGGCTCATGAGGTGTTGCATCACTTAGCCAAGTTAGAGGAGGAAGTTTTGCGGGAAATTTATATAAGTTCTTAATCTCATTACGGAGACCTTTCTTATTATTCAATACCTGCCCTGCTCTAAAATATGCTTGTCCTTGTACATCCCTTTGCCTTGTGAATTGCATTTGATCAGTTAATTCCTTAATATGCCAGTTCTTCTCAGATTCTTCCATTTGATAAGCACCTAAGCCTGGGACTATATATCTCTTGTTTTTTGTCTCAATCCATTCATCTACATAAGGGTAAAAGTCGTTCCCCTTGGTGTACATCATTGGGAAAAGAATATCATGTTTCCCTTCTTTCATCCATAGCCCAGCGTCCTGTAGTACCGATTCATAGGCAGTCCATCCATCATTCTTGCGTATGGCTTTGTATTTCCCAAGTGGAGCGCTGCTTACTTGTACCCATTTTTTAGAGGCTTTTACAGTATCGTAAATAGCAGAAACAATACGACTGACGTTGTTTCTTCTCCATTGCTCCTTGTTCATTCCGTTACCATATTTACGATAGGTATCTCTGTCATCAAAGAGTTTAGGATTGTCTGGATAGCGTATGTAATCTAGATGTAGCCCATCAATATCATACTTGGTAACTAGTTCTTTTGCAATCAGCACAAGTCTATCTCTAGTCTCAGGTCTCCCTGGGTCAAGAAACCAATAAGTGCTAGCTAACTTGTAGAAATCGGGCTTTTTGTCCATGGCTCTTCCTCTCGAAGAAAGTTTGGCTTTCTCCGCAGGAAAAGTTGTAATCCAAGCATGGCATTCCATGTTACGAGCATGCGCTGCCTCTATTGCAAATGCAAGGGGGTCGAAGTTACTTCCACTATTGAAAAATGGACTCATTCCTTCTAAG
>JASLEN010000183.1 GCA_030151105.1 Dysgonomonas sp. | reverse complement strand
TCTCCGAATATCAGGCATTGCTCGATTCTATTCGAGAAATGACTATTCAGATGCTTCGTTTATATGGCGAACCTCCAAAAGAATTTATCAACCGTATCAATTCTGACTCTATTGCACGTCTTTTGGTCAACTATTGCTGTACCAATCTGCCAGTTTCTGGAGAAGAAAAACAGTCTCTATTGGAGATGATTAGCGAGAAGGAGCGTGCTTACAAACTTCTCGTTATCTTGAATCGTGAGGTGCAAATGATGGAGATGAAAGCGAGTATTCAGCTAAAAACTCGTGAAGAACTCAATCAGCAGCAAAAAGAATATTTCTTGCAACAGCAATTGCGTACCATTCAAGATGAGCTTGGAGGAAATCCACAACAATCGGAAGTAGAGGATTTTAGAAAAAAAGGAAAGAAAAAGAAATGGGGTAAGGAAGTTGCAGAAACTTTTGAAAAAGAGTTGGTGAAACTAGAAAGACTTCACCCTCAATCTCCTGACTATTCTAACCAATTTACATATATTGAGACCATGCTAGATCTACCTTGGAATGAATATACTAAGGATAATTTTAGCTTGGCTAATGCGCAAAAAGTGCTTGATGCAGATCACTTTGGATTAGAGAAAGTCAAAGAGCGAATCATAGAACATTTGGCTGTCTTGAAATTGAAAGGAGATTTGAAATCGCCAATTATTTGTCTTTATGGACCTCCAGGGGTAGGGAAAACATCGTTGGGAAAATCAGTGGCAAAGGCTTTGAACCGCAAATATATACGAGTGTCATTTGGAGGGCTTCATGATGAATCTGAAATTCGTGGGCATCGCCGTACCTATATTGGGGCAATGCCGGGTAGAATTATTCAAAACTTGTTGAAAGCAGGTTCTTCAAATCCAGTTTTTGTGTTGGATGAGATAGATAAAATTGGTAGAGATTTCAAAGGAGACCCGTCTTCTGCATTGTTAGAAGTATTGGATCCTGAGCAAAATACAAATTTCCACGATAATTATATCAATGTGGATTATGATCTTTCAAAAGTATTGTTTTTAGCAACAGCTAACAATCTTTCTACTATTTCTCAACCACTTCTCGACCGTATGGAGTTGATAGATGTGAGTGGCTACATTATGGAAGAAAAAGTGGAGATTGCTCGTCGCCATTTGATTCCAAATCAATTGGAAAATCATGGTTTGAAGAAGGGTGATGTCACTATTCAGAAAAAAACGATTGAGAAAATAATTGAGAACTATACTCGTGAATCGGGTGTGCGTGAGCTTGATAAGAAGATTGCAAGCATCATGCGCAAGGTAGCTCGCAAGGTGGCTGATGAAACGGAATATAAGTCAAGTCTCACTCCGTCAGACTTGCATGAATATCTTGGAGTTGTAGAATATACTCGTGACCAATATCAAGGCAATGATTATGCAGGAGTGGTTACGGGGCTTGCATGGACAGCTGTTGGTGGCGAAATTCTTTTCGTAGAAACTTCATTGAGTAAGGGTAAAGCAGGAAAACTGACACTTACTGGTAATCTAGGAGATGTGATGAAAGAGTCTGCGCTATTAGCTATTGAATATTTGCGTGCCCATGGCGAAGATTTTGGTATTGACCCAAGAATTTTGGATAACTATAATTGTCATGTCCATGTGCCAGAAGGTGCTATTCCAAAAGACGGCCCATCGGCTGGTGTAACTATGGTAACTTCTATGGCATCAGCGCTTACTCAACGAAAAGTGAAGAATCACTTAGCGATGACAGGTGAGATTACGTTGCGAGGAAAAGTGCTTCCAGTAGGTGGAATTAGAGAGAAAATTTTGGCAGCTAAACGTGCTGGTATCAAGGAAATTATTCTTTGTAAGGAGAATCAAAAGAATGTGGAAGAGATTAAACCTTTGTATCTTGAAGGGCTAACTTTCCACTATGTAGATACCATCAAAGACGTGCTTGATATTGCGCTATTAAAAGAAATAGTGAAAAATCCTCAACATTTTGTGTTTGATGAGGATAAAAAAGAGAACGCAAATTAATATATAATAGGAAGGGTAGGGAGCGAAATTTCACTCCCTATTTTTGAAACAAAATTTGTATATTTGCAGTATGGATATTCATAACGAAAATATGAAAGAACAGAATAAGTCAACCTTAGACTACACCATGTATTATGGTGCATTGCTAGGTGTTTTTTGGATGCTCAAATATAGCTTTTTCATAGGCAAGGATTATTGGGTGCATTTCATCTACTTCTATCATATGTTGAATATCGTTTCGCCTATTTTGATGTATGTTTTTTATCTGCGTTATCGATCAGAAACACCAGAATTGATCCATAATGTTTGGCGCTGCGTACTCTTTATATTGGGTATTAGTTTTTTTGCATCTCTGTTTGAGTCTGTGATTATTTATGCGCATTATGCATTCATTAATCCTGATTTCTTTACAAGCATTTCCAATATGTACACGGGTATGTTAGATCACATGCCTGCTTCGGATAGTTTGTCTGGTGAGCAACTTACCGCTTTCAATCAGGCGAAACATGCTGTTTCTACTATTTTTTCGAGTAGAATTACTTATCTTATCTTGAATATCGTGAATCAACTATTTGTAGGTTTGATATTCTCGCTTCTTATTGGTTTCTTAACCCGAAATCGTAATCTGAAACAATAATTATTATGAATATTTCTGTTGTCATACCTTTATTAGATGAAGAAGAATCTCTACCAGAGCTTTTTACATGGATAGAAAAAGTGATGAAAGAGAATAACTTCAGCTACGAAGTTATTTTTGTAGATGATGGAAGTAAGGATAGTTCATGGAAGATTATTTCTGATTTGAAATCCAAATCGGAGCATGTGCGAGCAATTCGCTTTCGTCGAAATTATGGAAAATCACCAGCTTTGCATTGTGCATTCAAGATAGCAGAAGGTGATGTCGTGATAACGATGGATGCTGACTTGCAAGATAGTCCAGATGAAATTCCAGCTCTCTATAAGATGATTGTAGAGAATGGTTATGATTTGGTGTCTGGCTGGAAAAAGAAGCGATACGACCCACTGACAAAGACGATTCCAACAAAGTTGTTCAATGCTACAGCCCGTTGGGTATCTGGAATCAAGTTGAATGATTTCAATTGTGGACTTAAGGCTTATCAAAAATCAGTGGTCAAGAATATCGAGTTATATAATGATATGCATCGTTATATTCCATATCTGGCTAAGAATGCTGGTTTTGAGAAAATAGGTGAAAAAGAGGTTATTCATCAAGCTCGAAAATATGGGAAATCTAAGTTCGGAATTAGTCGTTTCTTCAATGGCTATCTAGATTTGCTGACACTTTGGTTCTTGTCTCGTTTTGGGAGAAAGCCGATGCACTTGTTTGGGCTGTTAGGAACGATTATGTTTTTTATTGGATTGGTGGCTATTTTGCTTGTGGGAGCAAAGAAGTTGATCGCTATTCAGCAAGGAGTAGCGCACCCTTTGGTAACAAATTCTCCTTATTTTTACATCTCGTTGACAATGATGGTACTAGGTACTCAGTTGTTTTTGGCAGGTTTCTTGGGTGAGATTTTGTCCAGAAATTCGAATGAGCGCAACGACTATAAGATAGAAGAAGAGCTTTGAAATAGACCTTAATAAGTCTGTAAGATGCTTTTCCTCTAGTTAAATTTTTCTAAGTTTTAATAGCTTACTTTATTTTCTATTGTTAAAATCGTAAGTTTGGCTTAAATTCAAAATATTATGCTGCATATCCTATTATTTATATTGATATTTATTTTTGTTTTTATTCTAATTGTGTTTTCACTTTTCAGAAAAGCACTTTCTTTTCTTTTTGGGGGGCTTTTTGGAAGTAGGAATAAACAAGAATATACCAACAAAGGCTATTATAATAACCAAAATCAGAACAACAGCACCTCTCAAAATCAGTCAGATTCTTCGAAAGTATTTTCAAGTAATGAGGGGGAATATGTTAATTACGAAGAGGTAGAATAATACGGTTAAGACTTATAATAATAAAGCTCTAAAGGATTTCCTTTAGAGCTTTATTGTTTTTTATTGCTTTGCAATTTGATGTCGTCCTATGGTTAGGAGTTCATTGTATTTCTTATCATCAGATATAATTTCTAGTGCTTTATTGAAGATATCACTCTGGTCATTCGTTATTTTGTACGAGGTCTGTGCATCATAAACATCTCTAGCAATCAAAGCCTTCATAATCATTTCCATTTGTGGCAATGCAATTTCATATTCCTTTTCGTCGAATTTTACATCTACCTTTTCGCCCTCTTCTACTAGCTTGTTCATTAGCTCTTTAGGCGTTTTGTAATTCTTATAAAAGTCGTCTGACTTAGGATATTTTTTCTTGATGTCATCTCGATGCTGATCTACCTCATTGTAAGCTATTTTATTTAGCAACCCTCTGTCAAATAGCTGTCTGTAATATTTAGGATATTTCAACGTATCTAGAGGCACATAATAGTCAGGCATAATACCTCCTCCTCCATATACTAACCTATCATTCTTGAGAGTTCTAAACTGAAGAGAATCTGCAAACTGGATACTATCGCCATGCATCAATTCTCCTTTGTCAAATCTTTCAGTCAAATCCAGAAGATATTGATCTCCTTTTCCAGCTTCGTAAGGTCTCTGTATAGAGCGTCCCGTAGGTGTGTAATAGCGAGCAACAGTCAATCTGATAATTGAACCATCAGGAAGTGGAAGTGGACGTTGCACAAGACCTTTTCCAAAGCTGCGTCGTCCTACTACAAGTCCTCTGTCGTGATCTTGAATAGCGCCAGCTACAATTTCGCTTGCTGAGGCAGAACCTTCATTGATGAGTACAATTAATTTTCCACTTTTAACGATGCCATATCCATTAGCTACTTCTTCACGTTTGGGATGTCTTTTTCCTTCTGTATAAACAATCAGTTCGTTTCTTTCCAAGAATTCTTTGCCTATGTCTATTGCAGCAGATAGATAGCCTCCACCATTATATTCGAGGTCGAGGATCAAGTTTTTCATCCCTTCCTTTTGTAGTTTCTTGCAGGCTTCTCTAAACTCATTGTGAGTAGTGGCTCCAAATCTACTGAGCTTAATATACCCTGTTTCTTTATTAACCATATAAGATGCGTCGAGGCTATAAATTGGAATCTTATCTCTTACGAT
>JASLEN010000083.1 GCA_030151105.1 Dysgonomonas sp. | reverse complement strand
AGAAATAGCAATATCAACCATATTCATTTTTCGAATATTTCAGACAGATCGAAATTAAATATGATCTACTCCATGGCTGATATTACAATCTTGCCCTCGAGAGAAGATAATCTTCCAAATGTGATGATAGAATCTCTTATAAATGGAACTCCCGTTATTAGTTTTACGAATGGAGGAATGGCTGAGCATATTGTTACAGGAAAAAATGGTATCTTAGTAGATGCTATTGATGCAAATTCGTTGAGAAAAGCACTAGAAGATTTCCTAAACAACAAATACACATTTGATAGGAAAGCCATCAAAGAATCTGCTCTAAAGACCTTTGATGAGCAACAGCAAGTTGAAAGATATATTGACTTGTACAAACAAATTTTGAACAAATAAGAAATGAAACTATCCATCATCACCATAAACTACAACGATGCCAAGGGACTAGAAAGGACTCTTGAATCCATTATTCCTCACAAAATAGAAGGAGTAGAGCTTATTGTAATGGATGGAGGATCCACAGACACTAGTCTTGATGTTATTTTGCATCACAAAGAAGGAATAGACTTTTACGAAAGCGAAAAAGACAAAGGCATATACAATGCTATGAATAAAGCTATTGCGAAGGCAAAAGGCGAATATCTGATGTTCATCAATAGTGGGGATGATTTGATGCCGAGTGTTAATTTTGAGAGAATACTCAAGCGTACTACAAGCAACGAAGATATCATCTATCATAATCTCGAAATAGTAGAAAAAGACAAAAGATACATCAAAGAATATCCTGCAAGTCTAGACTTCAAATACTTTGCAGAAGATACCATTCCGCATACAGGAACATTGATAAGAAAAGAGTTGTTCGCCAAATATGGCTCATACAACGAAAATCTAAAAATTATATCAGATTGGGCATTCTTTATAGATTGCATCCTCATTCATGGGTGCAGTTATAGACATATTGATGATTGCTTTGCCTCTTTTTATTTAGGGGGAATCAGTTCTCAACCACATAATTTCTCTCTTCTGATGAGAGAGAGAGATAATCATATCAAAGAAAATTATCCGCTCTATAATAGTCTCTATCAAGAATGGATGGCTAAAAAAGCAGAACTCTATAAACTAAAGAGTTCAGCAAGTGTTAGATATTTAAAAAAGATAGGCTTTCTTAAATGGCTCGATCTATGACTCCACTAGTATCCATTATTGTTCCTTGCTACAATCAAGAGAACTTCATCAACGACGCTCTACAATCTGTATATAATCAGACTTATACAAATTGGGAGTGCATTGTGATGGACGATGGTTCAACAGATCGAAGTGAAGAAATTATTCAAAAGTGGATTAGTAAAGACACCCGTTTTCGATACTACTATAAAGATAATGGAGGTATTTGTGAGACACGAAATTATGCAATTCAATGTGCTACAGGTGAATTTATTCTACCATTGGATGGTGATGATAAATTGCATGAAAAATATGTTTCGGAGGTGATGAATATATTTTCTAATAGTCCTGAAACGAAACTTGTATATTGTGACCCCATCAAATTTGGGATAGTTAATGAGATCGTAAATAGTAGAACATACAACTTCTTACAACTACTGACAGACAACACCATACCATGCACAGGCGTATTCAGAAAATCGGACTTCAAAAAGACGGAAGGCTATAGGCTCAACATGATTTATGGCTTAGAGGATTGGGACTTTTGGGTATCGCTTCTCCATGAGGATGATAAGGTTGTAAAACTAGAAGAAAACCTGGTCTATTACAGAATCAAAGAAGCATCTCGCTCAACGCTAATCAAAGAGCAAGAAGCCAAAAATGAAGAAATGCTCTTACAGATTTTCAAAAATAATCAATCGAAATACTTACACTATTTCAACCCCATAAGAGATCACATCAATCATCTACATTACAGAGAAGAATCGAACGCCTTGCAGCATTCCGCCGAATACAAAATAGGAAAATCGATCTGCGTTCCCTTTCGACTTCTGAGTAAAATATGGAGAAAAACAGTTCGTTGATATGAAGCTGAATGTTATACTAATCACATACAAACAAGAGGATTACATCAGACAAACATTAGAAAGTATTCTAATGCAAAAGACTGATTTCGAATTCAATATTG
The DNA here is from genome assembly GCA_030151105.1 of Dysgonomonas sp. Taxonomy (GTDB): domain Bacteria; phylum Bacteroidota; class Bacteroidia; order Bacteroidales; family Dysgonomonadaceae; genus Dysgonomonas. The sequence continues at coordinate 1,121 of JASLEN010000083.1, read as the reverse complement.
TTGTTGCTGATGATTGCTCTCCCGACTCCACTCTAAAAATCATAGAGGAGTACGCAAAAAATACGTCCATTGAGTTTCACTTTTTGCCTAATACCAATAATTTGGGTTATGTAAAAAACTATGAGCGTGCATTTTCTGCTTGCTCTGCACCCTATATTGCCATCATGGAAGGCGATGACTATTGGACAAGCCCACTCCATTTGCAAAAGCATGTCGATTTTTTAGAAGCTCATCCAGACTGTATGATGAGTTTCAATAGGCACGACCGTCTCTTTGTGGACAAGGGATACAATGATATTCCAGAATGGACAACAGAGGGTGAGTTTCGTCTGATTTCGTCTAACGAACTAGCATTGGGCAATCAGATAGGAAATCTTTCGTGTTGTGTATGCCGAAATATAGAAATAGAAGCAAAGGTTTTTGAAGCCTATTTTTTTGCAGATTGGCTATTGGGAATGTATTTGGGTATGTTTGGTACACTTGCCCAACAAAAGGAAGTGACATCGGCATATCGCGTTCACGACAATGGTCAATGGTCTCGAATGAGCGAAAAAGAACAGTATCTGACCATCCTGAAAATGATAGATGCTTACGATCCTATATTGGAATATAAATATACTAACGAATTTAGTCTCTATAAGCAAAGAATTAATATAAATTTGTACGGAGACAAATCCATAAAGGGACGAATAAAGAATTTGATCCCTAATTTTATAATGCAGACGTATAGAAAACTAAGATATGAATGATAAAATTTTTGTAACACAACCCTCTCTACCAGAGCTAGATGAATTTATCCCATACATGAAAGAGATTTGGGATAATAAGTGGCTTACAAACAATGGTCCTTTTCATCAACAATTTGAATTTGAACTAGCCAAGTATCTTGGCGTCAATCACCTATCCGTTTTCTCTAATGGTACGCTGGCGCTTATTACAGCATTGCAGGCTTTGCGCATTACTGGGGAAGTGATTACAACTCCATACAGCTTTGTGGCTACTACCCATTCTTTGTGGTGGAACAACATAAAACCTGTTTTTGTAGATATAGAGGACAAGTATTATAATCTTGACCCAAAGAAAATAGAGGCAGCAATTACGCCGCAAACAACGGCTATCAT
>JASLEN010000076.1 GCA_030151105.1 Dysgonomonas sp. | reverse complement strand
CTTAGATGCTTTTTCTGTAATATGTTTTACTGCAAAGTCGAGGTCATCCATTATATTATTTACAACCTCATCTCTTGGGTCTTGTGCTTTGTATAGCAAATCCGTATCCCCCGTTTGTAACGATCTAGTGTACCATGGCACATCAGAATACGCTCTCACCTTGTTGTAATAAAGCCATGATCTGAACAAGCGTGCAATGCCCACATAATTATCTATCTGCCCTTGGTCTCCTTGCACTTTGTCGTAGTGTTCCATAAAGAAATTTACATTTCTGATGTCTCCCCACGACCACTTGCCTTCTGTCTTTGGATCCACTTCTCCTCTTAGTAGCTTATACAAATACGGACTTTGGTTATCTGTCATATCATCACTAGCTTCGGCTCCATCAGTAGCTCCGATGTATCCATAGAAACCATTAGTGTAGGTTTCCAAATCTTTGACACTCGTAAAAAAGTTTTTTTCGCTGATGTCAGATTCAGGAAATCGCTCCATAAAATTATCGTTACAAGCTGCTAGTACTAGCCCCGAAAAGATAATTAATAGTATATATTTTATTATTTTCATGATTCTCATAATTTAGAATGAAACATTTAATCCAAAAGACACTGAGCGTTGAAAAGGATACATTTGTCCTCCTAGTCCCTCTGGATCTACCTTGTAGTGACTATCAAGTCCTGTGAACTCAAATAGATTCTCGCCAGAGAAATAAACTCTCAGTTTTTCTACATTAATTTTTCTTGTCAAACTTTTAGGAAGAGTGTATCCAAACGTAATATTCTTCATACGTAGGTACGAAGCATTTTGAAGGTATTTGGTTTGAGGTGCGCCTAGCTCTTTATTACTAATTTCGGCTGTATAAGCTTTTCTACGTGGAAAATAAGCATTAGGATTTTCGGGTGTCCAATAATCCATGTTTCCTGTTGTCACATTAGTCCATGGTTGAGAGTACATACCCCAGAAGAATAAGTCTCCTGAACCTGGGTAATAATCTCGCTTACCTATACCTTGGAAAAATAGATTCATATCAAAATTATTCCAATCTGCTCCCAAGTTGAAGCTATACAGATATCTAGGAGATGTGTTTCCTATTACATGGAAGTCTCCTGAATCTTCTAGCGTCCATTTTCCCCAATCCACTTTTCCATCCTTATTGCGATCTAAGAATTTCACATCTCCTGCATCTAGGTCAAATGTGCCAGGATAGGCCGTTACAGTTGTTTGATCTGCATGATTTGCAACATCTTCTTTGGAAGTAAAGTATCCCAATGTTGTCAAGCCCCATATTTCTCCTATTTTTTTCCCTTTATAATTGGAATTAAGAGAGCCTGTAGGGTTGCTAAACTTTGTGATTTCTGTAGAGCTATCAGACAATATAAAAGAGGCATTGTAGTTGAATGGTTTGCCACCAAGAGTAAAAGAATCTGTCCAACCAATACTTAGTTCAAATCCTTTGGTCCGGAGGTTTGCCGAGTTTTCTCTCGGAACAGATGTACCTAGTACACTTGGTAATTCTGCTCCTGCAATAAGCATATCTTCCGTATCTCTATGATAATAGTCGAAGGCTGTAGATAGTCTATTGCCTAGGAAATTAAGATCTAATCCTATATTTTTTGTTGTCACCACTTCCCATGTCAAACTACTAGAAACTAGACCTGGTGCAGAAACATAGACAGGTTGCTTGCCATCCAAAATCCAAGACGTTTTATCCTTCGACATCGTTGGAATATAAGCATAGTTACCAACTTGCTGGTTTCCTAATTTACCATACGATGCTCTCAGTTTCAGATGACTTACTGTCTCAAGTAATGGAGCAAAGAAGGGCTCTTGAGTAGCAACCCATGCCAACGATACGGATGGATTGTAAACAAAACGATCGTTTTTAGGAAAGCGTGATGTACCATCATACCTACCATTGTGTTCTATGATATATTTATTGTCATAAATATAGTTGACCCTATAGAACATACTACGAAGAGCATACTCAGTACGACTAGATGACACGTTTCTATCTCCTGTGCCCAAGCCCATGTTAGGCAACGATTCTGAGATCAAATCTTTGATACTTCCACTAAAGTATTTGTATTTTTCTTCTTCCTGATTGTAACCAATCATAGCATTCACAAAATGCTTTTCGGAGAAGGTCTGCGCATAGTTTAGATATGCATCAAACAAGATATTGTCTTGATGTGTAGCAGACTCTGAAGCAGAGGTTACTTCGTTCAACTTTTTAGGAGTTAGCTCTGGTCCTTCTCTGAATTCTGTACTTAGTGCTGCCAACTCTGATGTAGAATTATAGCGTGTGAGAGCAAAACTTCCATGAGCAGTTAAGATATCCTTGTATAAGTTTACTTTGGTCGTAAATTGAGTTTGCAATCTCTGATACAAGTCTTTTGATCTTCCTCCTTCTTGCATTCTTCCCAAGATTGAAGCTCCTACTTCTGTCCAACTCCCGTCAGGATTACGAGGCACATCAAGAGGATTCTTTCTCGACACAGACCAATAATAATCTCCGCCCAAATAAGTGGGCTTGTCGTAGTCGGTGGTTACATAGCTAGTGTTGTTTCCTATTTGCCACCAATCTGTTATTTTGAAGTTCAGTTTTGATCTAATATTGTATCTATTAAACTTATCGTTGGCTTCTCTCAAAAGTCCATCCTGCTTGTTGTAGGCAGCTGACAAATAATAAGATACTTTCTCGGTAGCTCCCGAAATAGCGACATTATGATTGGTAGAAAATCCAAAGTCTTTGTATGCCTCCTTAAACCAATCTGTACTTCCGAAGTACTTCCATCGGTTTTCTTCGTTCAGATAGTATGGCGAAACAGAAGGATCTGCCGATCGTTGTTTTGCATATTGCACCTCATTTTCATCATATAGATTGTACCACGGATAGGAGAATACGTTTCTCATTTCTACAACCGTAGCTGGGTCTGTTATAATATCTGGACGGATGCCTAGTTTTCTGAATGAGAAGTTATTGTCATAACTAATTTTCAATCTTTCGGGTCCACTACCAACTCCACCTTTTGTAGTAACCAATATAACCCCAAAGCCAGCTCTAGCTCCGTATATTGCAGCCGATGCTGCATCTTTCAATACCGATATATTTTCTATATCCTGAGGGTTGATATCCTTGAGGTCGCCCACAGAAGACACAATACCGTCTATCACCACCAATGGCTCTACATTATTTCCATTGAGAGATCCATACCCTCTAATGTTTATAGATGGTGTACCTGTTGCCTGTCCTGTGGTGTTGGCAATATTTAGGTTTCCAGCCACTCCTTGTAATGCTTGTATAGAGTTTGTTACTGGCCTGTCCTTCAATGTTTGGGAAGTAACTGTGGCTATAGATCCAGAAAGGTTAACTTTTTTCTGTACTCCATATCCTATCACTACAATCTCATCAAGTACATCGGTGTTTTCTTGCATCACGATTCTTATCGTCTCTTCATCTTTGACCTTGTACTCAACATTTTTCATCCCGATGTATGATACCAACAATACAGCATTGGCAGGTATATTGGTCAAGGCAAAATTGCCATCAATGTCTGTGGTTGTACCTTTCGTTGATCCTGCTTCGGCTAGTCTTACTGATACACCAATAAGAGGAGCATGATGCTGGTCTAAGACTACTCCCTTGATTGTTTTGGTAACTTGTTGTGCTGTGTGATTTCCTTCATAAATCACAATTTGTTTATCCAATATACGATAAGATGTGCCCGAATGACTCAGCATCGTATTCACCACATAGTCGATATCATCA
>JASLEN010000067.1 GCA_030151105.1 Dysgonomonas sp. | reverse complement strand
TACTATATAGTGTAATTGTGCGATACATCGCCCCACTATCTATATATATATACCCTACTTGTTTTGCCAAGTCTTTTGCCATTGTGCTTTTTCCACACGATGAAAATCCATCTACTGCAATGATAATTTTACTCATACTTTCGTTATAACATTTATAGTTGCTTACATGTTCTCACATTTTGCTAATACTTTCAATAAAGCATACACAAAAAAGCGAAAAATCAGTTAATGCCAAAGATAGTGTTTAATAATGGAAGTCTATTCCAAATAAAATAGTTACTTTTGCACATTCAAAAATATTATATCATAAAAATGATAAATCGCGTTCTTATTCGTATTCGAGTTCTCCAAATTGCATTTTCTTGGAGCCAAAGAGATGGTAAAGATATGAACAAAGCTGAAAAAGAGCTTCTTTTCAGTTTGCACAAATCTTATGATCTCTATCACTACTATCTTCTACTAATCATTAATCTAACAGATGATTACGAAAGAAGAGTAGAGTTAAAAAAATCGAAGTTGCTTCCTACAGAAGAAGACATCAATCCTGATGTGAAACTGCTAGAAAACAAGTTTGTACTTCAACTTCGCAACAATATAGAGTTGCAAGAGTATCTAAAGGAAAGACCTTTCCTATGGAACGAGCATGATGCTTTTATGCGTACTTTGCTCAACACGATTCTAGAGTCAGAAACATATATTGAATATTGTAAACAACCTAGTGGAGATTACGATATAGACAGAGAATTTTGGAGAAAAGTCTTCAAACAATTTGTTTGTGCAAACGAAGAGCTAGATAACATCCTAGAGGATGCGAGTCTATACTGGAACGATGATATCGAAATAGTTGAGTCTTTTGTCATCAAAACTATTAAACAATTTGAAGAAGAAAAAGGTGAGAAACAACGTCTTCTTCCGATGTTTAGGGATGAGGATGATAGAGCATTTGCAATAAAGCTTCTTAGAGAATCTATGTTCAATGCAAATGAACACTTAGAATTGATAGAAAAATATACAGCCAATTGGGAGTCAGATCGTATTGCTCAAATGGATCTAGTAATCATGCAAATAGCATTGACCGAAATTGTCACTTTTCCTACAATTCCAACGAGCGTATCGCTTAATGAATATATAAATATAGCGAAAGCCTACAGCACCAATAAAAGTTCTTCATTCATCAATGGAGTCCTAGATTCTGTAGTTAAAGAATTGCAAGAAAGTAAAAAGATTTTCAAAAAATAAAAAGTTGCAAATAGAATTAGATGAGTTAAATCATTTTTTTGGCTATATTTGTTCAATACTCGAAAATAATATAGTATAAAATAAAAACAAGAATTAAAAACTTATGAATTCATTAAACCTATTATTGGATGGAGCAGCTCCTGGAGGAGGAAACTGGACAATGATCATCATGATGGTAGCCCTATTTGCTATCATGTATTTCTTTATGATCAGACCACAACAAAAGAAACAAAAGCAACTACAAGAAGCACGTAATGCGATTAAAGTAGGAGACAGAGTTGTTACAGCTGGTGGAATCCATGGTAAAGTTAAAGAAATCAAAGATGCTACTTTTACAGTTGAAATAACAGAAGGTGTGAAAATCGTAATTGAAAAAACATCTGTATTTGTTTCTTCTGCTGACAGCGAAGCTGCTCAAGCAAAATAATAAAATTAGCCAAGAGTAGAATAATTTTAATATGAGTATGGCCAATGAGCAATACTAGTAAAATATTCAAAAGTGGTAAACTTATAGAAAAGTTCAGATTCTTTCTCGAGAATATATCGTGGAAAAAGAATCTGACTTTTTTATTTTTCTTACTTCTTGCTGTTATTTTTTGGGGCATGCAAGTCTATTCCCAAAAAATAGAGATCAAGTTAATTATACCTATAAAATACACAAACATTGCCAACAACATTCTTTTTGAGAATGAACTACCTGATGAAATCGAAGTTCATGTCAAAGATTATGGTTCTTCAATTCTGAAATATGCTGCCAAAGCCAAAGACTCTATAGAGTTGAACATGGCAACTTTAATAAAAGAATCTCCTACGCAAAAAACATTGCAGGGGCAAGCATACGAACAATTGATTCGTTCAAGTTTGTTACCAAGCTCCGAATTATTAAGCTTTTTCCCCTCATATATTTCATACGCATACAACAAAGTATCTGTACGCAAATTACCCGTACTATTCGATGGAGTAACTAATTTACCAGCGGGTTATCAATTAGACGGTGACATCACTATTTTCCCCGATTCTGTAATTGCCTATGGCACAAATGCAGCTCTTGATACACTTTCATTTGCCTACACAGAGAAAGATACCTTGCAAAATATACAAGAAAGCAAAAGAATAGAACTCCAGTTAAAAAAAACTAGAGGAGTAGAATATAAACCTAATAAAATTGAGATAGAGATTCCTGTTGATAAATTTATTATCAAGGAGGTAAAAGTGCCTATTCAATGCATAAATCTACCGAAAAATCTAACAATTAAGTTCTTCCCCTCAGAAGTCTCAGTTTCATTCTTTGTAGGACTTAAAAGATACAATCTTATAGAAAGTAAGAATTTCAGTATAATTGTAGATTATAAGGATATTGAAAATATAGGTAATAGATCAGTTCCTCTACGGATTATAGACGCTCCTGACTTTGTGCGAACTAAACAACTAGAACCGAGTGAGGTTGAATTTATTTTGGAACAAGAATAAAACAAATATGATAATTCTAGGAATAACAGGCGGCATTGGCAGTGGAAAAACCACAGTTACTAACATCTTTTCATTGATGAAAGTACCCGTATATATCGCAGATATAGAGAGCAAGAGAATAACAGCTAGCTCCCCTATTGTTCGAAAAAAACTTATAGAGCTTTTTGGTGAAGAATTATACAATGGAACTGAATTAAACAAAAGTCTGCTAGCATCACATATCTTTACTGATTCACAAAAAATGAATACAGTAAATGCCATTATCCATCCCGAAGTAGAAAAAGATTTTAAACAATGGCTTATAAAAAACAAGAATGCAAAAGTAGTTATTCATGAAGCTGCTATTCTATTCGAATCAGGATTCAACAAATTAGTTGATAAAATAATTACAGTCTATACACCCCTCGAAAAGAGAGTAGAAAGAACGATGAAACGGGACAATTCATCTCGTGAAGAGGTTATTAATAGAATAAATAATCAGATGTCTGACGAAAAAAAGAAAGAACTTTCAGACTTTGTCATTGTTAATAACGAGAAAGAATCACTAATTGAACAAGTGACGACTATTTTAAACAAACTAGAAGTTGACACAGAATGATTGAAAAAAAAAGATATAAAGAAATATTTGAGGCTAATAAAAAATGGATACAAGATAGAAGAACTGAAGATCCCGATTTCTTCGCCCACCTAGCAGAAGAACAACATCCTGATTTTTTATATATAGGATGCTCAGATAGTAGAGTGCATGCCAATGAAATAATGGGGCTGAAACCTGGAGAAGTATTTGTACATAGAAATATTGCAAATATGGTTATAAACACCGATCTCAACGCTCTTTCTGTTATCAACTATGCAGTCGAATATCTAAATGTAAAACACATTATAGTTTGTGGGCATTATGGCTGTGGAGGTATTCAAGCAGCAATGAAACACTTAGATTATGGTATTTTAAACCCTTGGCTACGTTGCATTCGTGATGTTTATCGCTTGCATCGCAAAGAACTAGATGCTATAGAAGATCAAGATGCGAGATATAGACGTTTTGTAGAAATCAATACACACGAACAATGTTTGAATGTTATCAAAACTGCTGAAGTGCAAAAGTCATATCACAAAACAGGTTTCCCTAGAGTAGCAGGTTGGGTATATGACATCAAGGATGGATTACTTCATGATCTTAATATTGATTTTGAAGAAGAATTGAATAAAATTAAAAAGATATATGACATCACTAGCAAAAAATAACTGGCTGCTGATATTCACGATTATATCGACAGTATTTATTACAAGTTGTGCTCAAAAAGAAACCAACTCAAATGGATTATCGGTCACAATAGAACCGCAACGCTACTTTTTGGAACAACTCGTGGGAGATAACTATAAGGTAACGAGCCTTGTCCCTTCAGGAGCTAATCCTGAGAGTTTTGACCCTACTCCATCTCAAATGGTAACTTTAGATAAAAGTAAAACTTATTTCAAAATTGGTTTTTTGGGTGTAGAGAACTCATTGGTAGATAAAGTAAAAGACCAATCGAAACTAAATATTGTTGATTGTTCCGATGGAATAGAAATTATAGACGATGGTCATCAACATTTGGATGAAGAAGATACACATCATCATGGGCATGACGGTGGAGATCCCCATTATTGGAGTTCTGTAAATTCAGCAAAGGTTATATTAAAGAATATGTATGACCAAATCCTACGATTAAACGTTGAAAATGAAGATGTTTATACTAGCAACTATCAGACAGAGCTTCTAAAAATAAACAAGACTGATAGTATTATACAATCTTTGTTGAAAAATACTGATACAAAAGCATTTGTGATCTATCACCCTGCTCTCAGTTACTTTGCAAGAGACTATAATCTAGAGCAATTGAGTATAGAACAAGACGGTAAAAATCCATCTCCTTCTCAACTTAAGAAGTTGATAGATGAAGCCAAAGCAAAAAATGTAAAAGCTGTATTTATTCAAGCTGAATATGATTCAAAAAATGCCGAAGTGGTAGCCAAACAAATTGGAGCAAAAACCTACTCTATCAATTTGCTAAACTACGATTGGCACGATGAAATGATAAAAATAGCAAAAGCAATAGCTAACGAAAATGAATAAAATTCTTGAACTAAAAAATATAAATGTAGGCTACGAAAACAATCCTTTGGTATTGAAAGGAGTAAATTTATCTGTCTATAAAAAAGATTTTTTAGGAATAATAGGTCCTAATGGTGGAGGAAAAACAACACTACTGAAAACAATACTGGGACTAATAAAACCAACAAACGGGAACATTAGTTTCTACAAAGATGACAAGGAAACGACAAAATGTAATATTGGCTATTTACCACAAATAAACCAAATAGATAAAAAATTCCCTATTTCGGTATTTGATGTCATACTTTCAGGCATCACTCTCAAAAGAAGCTTGTTCTCATCTTATACTAAAGAACAAAAGGAGCAAGCGACTAAAATCGCTGAGCAAATGGGCTTAACAGAACTGATTCATCGATCAATTGGAGCTCTTTCAGGGGGACAATTGCAACGTGCTTTGCTGGGAAGAGCAATTGTGGATAACCCTGATATTCTGATATTAGATGAACCGAACTCTTATGTAGATAAGCGATTTGAGAGTAGTTTTTATAAAATTTTGGAAGTAATCAACCAAACCACCGCAATTATCATGGTTTCGCATGATGTAGGAACTGTTTTGAAGATGGTAAAAAATATAGCTTGTGTCAATGCAGGCTTACATTACCACTCTGGTTCTAATGTGAGTTCTGAGTGGCTAACAGAAACTTATAACTGTCCTATAGATATAATTGGGCATGGAGATTTACCACATCGAGTGCTAGAAAGTCACGAAGGATGTGCTTGTTGTGATGATTAAATTCATTGTCTGAATTTTACTTTTTCCAACGCTTTTCTAAAAATTCAGCATGCTTCACTTCTGATGCATTTTGCTGTGGTTCCCAAAACTTTTTACTTTTTGCCTCTTCTGGCATATAGTCTTGTGCGACAAAATTTCCAGGATAATTATGTGGATAAAGATAGTTCTTTCCATAATCCAATTCCTTCATCAACTTAGTAGGAGCATTTCGTAGATGAAGAGGAATTGTTAGATTTCCAGTTTCATTAACATACGAAAGTGCTGAATCTATCGCTAAATAAGCTGAATTACTTTTAGGAGAAGTTGCCAAGTAAATAGTAGCTTCTGCCAAAACAATTCGCCCCTCCGGCCATCCTATTTTCTGCAAAGAATCGAAGGCTGAATTGGCAATAAGTAGTGCATTAGGATTGGCAAGACCAATATCCTCTGCTGCCGAAATCACTAATCGACGGGCAATAAACTTAGGGTCTTCTCCCCCAGCCACCATTCGGGCAAGCCAATATATAGCAGCATCAGGATCACTTCCTCTGATAGACTTGATGAATGCTGAAATAATGTCATAGTGCATTTCACCGCCTTTGTCGTATGCTGCTGGATTCTCTTGCAATCGCTCTGTTACGATTTTATCATTGATAACAATTTCATCATTGAAATCAGCCATCGTTACTAAATCCAATATATTAAGCAACTTGCGAGCATCTCCACCCGAAAAACGAAGCAATGCATTATTCTCCTCAATTGTTATTTTTTTCTCTTTAAGAATAATATCTTCTGTTATTGCTCTGTGAATCAACTCTTCCAAATCTTCTTGTTCTAAAGATTTGAGCACATACAACTGACAGCGTGACAATAAGGGGCGGATAACCTCAAATGAAGGGTTTTCTGTAGTTGCACCAATCAAAGTAACTACACCTGTTTCCACAGCATGGAGTAACGAATCTTGTTGCGATTTTGAGAAACGATGAATCTCATCAATAAATAAAATAGGACTACGTGTGTCAAAAAACTTATTCTTTTGCGCTGCATCTATAACTTCTCTCACGTCCTTTACTCCTGAATTTATCGCACTCAGAGTATAAAATGGAGTATCTAGCGTATTAGCAATTATTTGCGCCAAAGTAGTTTTTCCCACACCTGGAGGACCCCATAAAAGAAACGAAGGCACTCGGCCCGAATCTATCATCTTACGAAGAACGGCTCCCTCTCCTACTAGGTGTTTCTGTCCGATGTAATCATCCAAACTCCTTGGTCTTAATCTTTCTGCTAATGGCTGACTCATAATTATATTCTTCCTTTTCTATAAAATATAAGTGATAAAGGTAGTAAAATAATTATATATCCGAATTTCAAAAAAGTATCTCATAACATAATAAGAACTACATAGCATGGTATCCCTCACATCACTAGTAGGTATGTCAGTTAAATAGAAGAATATTGTTGCCATTTTGTCACATTATAAATATTTATCACTCATTTCAAGTTTGGCACAGCATTTGTTTAATTACTTGCAGAAATCAAAATTCTGAAAACTAAAAAACAAATAAAACATATAATTAAAATGAGTAAAATAATTGGAATTGACTTAGGAACCACAAACTCTTGTGTTTCTGTATTGGAAGGTAACGAGCCAATCGTTATTGCCAACAATGAAGGAAAAAGAACCACTCCATCTATCGTAGCATTCGTAGAAGGTGGAGAACGTAAAGTAGGAGATCCTGCTAAACGTCAAGCTATTACTAATCCTGAAAAAACTATTAGCTCTATCAAGAGATTTATGGGAGAAACTTGGGATCAGGTGAAAGATGAAGAAGGTCGTGTACCTTATAAACTTGTAAAAGGAGATAATAATACACCACGTGTTGACATAGATGGTAGATTATACACTCCACAAGAAATTTCGGCTATGACTCTTCAAAAAATGAAGAAAACTGCTGAAGACTATTTAGGTCAAGAAGTAACAAGAGCTGTTATTACCGTTCCTGCATACTTCAATGACTCACAACGTCAAGCAACTAAAGAAGCTGGTGAAATTGCAGGATTGAAAGTAGAACGTATTGTAAATGAACCTACTGCTGCAGCACTTGCTTATGGATTGGATAAGGCAAATAAAGATATGAAGATTGCAGTGTTTGACCTTGGTGGTGGAACATTTGATATTTCTATCCTTGAGTTAGGAGATGGTGTATTTGAAGTAAAATCTACAAATGGTGATACTCACCTTGGTGGAGACGACTTTGACCAAGTAATCATCGATTGGCTTGCTGAAGAGTTTATGAAAGATGAAGGAAACATTGACTTGCGTAAAGACCCAATGGCACTTCAACGTTTGAAAGAAGCTGCTGAGAAAGCAAAAATTGAACTTTCGAGTGCAACTTCAACTGAAATCAATTTGCCATATATTATGCCTGTAGATGGTGTGCCAAAACACTTGGTGAAAACACTTTCTCGTGCTAAATTTGAGCAATTGGCAGACAAACTAATTCGTGCTTGTATCGAGCCTTGCCGCAATGCGATGAAAGATGCTGGAATGAGCAACTCTGATATTGACGAGGTTATCCTTGTAGGAGGTTCGACTCGTATTCCTGCTATCCAAAGCGAAGTTGAGAAATTCTTCGGAAAAGCTCCTTCAAAAGGGGTAAATCCAGATGAAGTGGTTGCTGTTGGTGCTGCTATTCAAGGTGGTGTATTGACTGGAGAAGTTAAAGATGTACTGCTACTAGATGTAACTCCACTTTCGTTAGGAATTGAAACAATGGGAGGTGTAATGACTAGACTAATTGAATCAAATACAACCATTCCAACGAAGAAAAGTGAAACTTTCTCTACTGCTGCTGACAATCAACCTTCGGTACAAATCAATGTGCTTCAAGGTGAGCGTCCAATGGCTAAAGACAACAAGCAAATTGGAGTATTCAACTTGGATGGAATTCCACCAGCACAACGTGGAGTACCTCAAATTGAAGTAACATTTGATATTGATGCCAATGGTATTTTGAGTGTATCAGCAAAAGATAAAGCTACAGGAAAAGAGCAATCTATCCGTATCGAGGCTTCTTCTGGATTGAGCGATGCTGAAATCCAAAGAATGAAAGATGAAGCTGCTGCAAATGCTGATGCTGACAAAGCTGAAAAAGAAAAGATAGAAAAGTTGAATAAAGCTGACTCACTGATTTTCCAAACAGAAAAACAAATAACAGAGCTTGGAGACAAACTTCCTGCTGACAAGAAAGCACCTATCGAAGAAGCTTTGAACAAGTTAAAAGATGCTCATAAAGCTCAAGACATAGCAGCGATAGATACACATATGGAGGCTTTAGAAAAACTTTTCCACGAAATGAGCCAAGAGATGTATAATGCTCAACAACAAGCTGGAGCTCAACCAGGTGCTGATCAGCCTCAACAAGAGCAAGGCGGTAATCAAGGAGGAGCAGAAGATGTTGACTTTGAAGAAGTGAAATAAGTATCGCCTAACAACGGTTACTAAATATTACAAAACCACTGTAAATGTTGTATTTACAGTGGTTTTTTCTTTTTAAGAATTATCGAATAGTATAGTTTTTATTCGATTTTTATCATACATTTGTACCATATTTGTATCTGAACTTAAAATAAGACGAAGTGGAACTTAACGGCATATATCACTCTGATATTTAATAGGATAATATAAATGAATAGAACTAAGAAAAAGAAGGAGTGTGAAACTTGTGGAGAATCATTTGTACCAAAAACAATAGATTCTGTATTTTGCTCTAAAAAGTGCAGTAATGTTGCTTATTGGAAAAAGAAGGCTTTGCAGAAAAAAGAACTGGAACGAGAAATGATAAAAGAACAAATATCAGATAATCGTTCTTATATTTCTGTGCCCGAAGCTATCGCCCTATTCGATATCAATAAGAGTACACTTTATCGACTGATTCGTCTGAAAAGAATACCAGCCATCAATCTAGGGACACGACACATCAGAATAGAACGTGCCATAATGGAGGAAATGTTTTCTATTA
>JASLEN010000064.1 GCA_030151105.1 Dysgonomonas sp. | reverse complement strand
TGTTGAAGTGTAGATGTTGGCAAAAGACTTACTAGGCGTCAAGCCAAATCCTAATGTTGCTAATCCAGCAGCTTTCAGAAAATTTCTTCTTGATCGTGTCATTTCATATTATTTTTGAAGATGGTAGAAACTATTATTTTTCACTTTTTTTATCCCATGTAGTTCATTCCCAGTAATGATGCGAGTTGCTTTCACAAATTCTTTTGTATTTAGTTCATCATAGTCATCATCATTTGGGTCTAAGCTATTTATTCTAGTCCATCCTGATGCATGCAGAAACTTTTTGTCACCCAAGTAAAAGCCAACGTGTCTGATGTTATCTGTTTTTCCAAAGAACATCAGATCTCCAGGCTGCAAATTCTCATACCCCTCTGTTATATCAATTTCTAGCCCTACATTAGCTTGTTGAGAAGCATCTCTTAAAATAGTTAACCCATGAAGAGCCAAGACTGAAGAGATTAATCCACTACAATCTACACCTTTGGTTGATACACCTCCCCACACATAGGGTAATCCCATCATGGTTTTAGCTTTAGCCAAAAAACTCTCAGCCGAAGGCTTGTGCGATTGTAGCCAAATAGAATATTCTTGAGATTCTTTTCTTAGCACATAAGCCACACGTTTGTCTGGATACATCACTTTAAAGTAGTCACCTTCTATACCCATGAAATTTAATATATTTCCAGCCACCAAGTCTGCCACAGTTGCTCCTTCCTTATTAGCCTCAGCATACGCAAAACCATAATGATTGGTGAATATTATTTTAGGAGCCATAATCCAACTATTATATTCCTTTTTATTCATGGTCACTATTTGCTTTTCATGTGCCCAACCGATATATGTGTCTGGCATTTGTATTCTATACCAACCATCTTTTTCCAGAAGCTTGATTGGAGTACCCAATAAGGATTGAGTTGCCATACCTGATGTAAAACGATTTTGAGTCCGAATATCAGCTACCGAAACATTGATAACTCCATAGATAGTTTCACCTAATGCTGCATCAGGCAACATTTTTAGGTTGTTATTGATCACTATGTCATTCATTTCCTTTAACCCATTGCTAATATCCTTCAATGCATCTGCACTTGTAGTAGAGCCATTCAAGAAAATAGTGTCATTTCTCAGTTGGGATGAAATATTATATACAGCTTCACGAGTGTCTGGTACATACTTTTCTTTTATTGTAGCTATTAGACTTGTAACCTTAATACTGTCTGAATTGATGTTTTGTGCCACAAGACTGAGTGGAAGAAATATGGCTACAAGGTATAGTAAGTTCTTTTTCATATGAGTTTATATTGTATTTAGTAATGGTCAAATTTTAAGCTCTCATGCTTTGATGTTGAACTACTAATCCATTCGTGTATGACCTCGGTATAGATAGTTCTGTGAACTTAAGCTTTATAAGACTCAAAGATAAGTTTTATTTTAGAACTGATCTCTTTTAATGATATAGCAGTTATATTATTTTTATTAAAAAGGAAGCAATGATATAGAATACCAAATTAAATTGTTTAAATTAGTGCCCTATAATATATGTAACAATTAAATAACTTAAATATCATGAACATGCTAGGATTCTTAGGCCCTCTTGGTACGGGTGAAATTATAGTAATCACTATTGTGATACTTCTTCTTTTTGGAGGGAAGAAAATACCTGAACTAATGAAGGGGATTGGAAAAGGGGTGAAAAGCTTCAAAGATGGCATCAATGGACTCGAAGACGAGATTAACAATGCTGGATCGAACAACAACAAAGATAATGCTGACAACAAGTAAGCATAATGAATGATATAGAACGAAAAGAGGTTGATCAAATGGTCAGCCTCTTTTTCTTTTTGATGCGATAGGCTAGTTTAAACTACTTTTTTCTTATTTGGAAGATTAATACTTGTGACTTCGTTAAAATAAACTTAATTTTGCGTAAAATTTGTATAGACAATGAATTACGTAGAAGTCAATTTGAAATGTAAGCCTAACAATGAGGCTATTAATAGTGTTCTAGCTTCTTTGCTAGCCGATATAGGTTATGATAGTTTTGTAGAACACGAAGAAGGGACTCTGGCCTATGTGGTGAGTAGTCTATATGATGAGGAAGCTCTAAAGGATCTGATTGAAAACTTTCCACTAGATGCGCAAGTGGACTATGAGGTGAAAGATATAGAAGATCAGAACTGGAATGAAGAGTGGGAAAAAAACTACTTCAGCCCCATCGTTCTAGAAGATCAATGTGTCATCAAAAGCTCGTTTCATAAAGATGTACCTGATGCTAAATACACAATCATTATAAATCCCAAAATGGCTTTTGGAACAGGGCATCATCAGACAACAATATTGATGCTTCAAGAAATCCTCAAAAGAGATTTTACAGGACAATCTGTTCTTGATATGGGTTGTGGAACGGCTATTCTAGCTATTTTGGCTTCTATGCGAGGCGCAAAAGACGTATTAGCTATCGACATAGATCAATGGGCATACGACAATGCAATCGAAAATTTGAACCTAAATGCAGTTACCAATGTAGAAGTAGAGATAGGTGGAGCAGACTTATTAGGGAAGCAAACCTTTGATACTGTTATTGCAAACATCAATCGCAATATTCTCTTAGAAGATATGCATGCATATGCTGCAGTGTTGAATAAAGGAGGAGTATTGTATATGAGTGGTTTCTATACTGAGGATATAGATATGTTGAAAGAAGAAGCTAAAAAACACGCATTGGTGTTTGAGTATTCTACACAGAAAGATAATTGGGCAGGAGTGAAATTCACAAAGGCCTAAAATGATAAAAAGAGGCATCTTGATAAAGAGACCTCTTTTTACGTGTTTAACTAATTGAAGTATTAGGAATTTAAGGTATAAAACAAAGATTGTTTTGGTTACATTGCAAAGTAACTAAATGAAAGTTCCTCGCACAAACATTTAAGTATGTTGTACAATATAATTTTTTAGAAAAATTAGAGCTTTTTGTAGGTTGCGTTAATGGAATGTGAATATATCTTATTATCGTATTTTAATCAAAATGAACAGATACTTCTTTGTGAAATAAGTGGTTAACCTTTAATAAAAGTATTTAATATCAGGAAATAGTAATTTCTATTTGTTAAAAATAGGCTGTGATTAAGTACCACCACATAACATTAAACCAAATTATAAACTAAAATACACAAAATTCATGAAAAAAATCAGTTGGAGTGTCATTGCAATGATGCTGCTTTGCTCCATGTTTTCTTGCATCGATAGCAAGTATCATTGGGATAATCTGAACAAAGAGGGTGTTCTAGAAGTTCCTCCTGTTCCTCTCGGTGGATTTAAAGCACTCGTTTTGGATGATCTGTTTGAAGAGTCTTTAGAAATTAAGGATTTACCTACAGGAACTTATTATGCAGACTATACATTTGAAAACTTGTTCGGAGATAAGTCTATCAAAAGATTCTTTCACGATTATGTTGAGAGAGATATTATTTTGGCTGGCAAAATAGAGATGTATATGTTGGGCTGGAATAGTGAGTTGGCTATGGAAGTCGATTTCTTTGCTCTTGATTCCGAAAAGAAAATTTTGGAAGACATCAAGATTAAAGGAAATACAAAAGTTGTTTATGGTGTACAAGATATAGATATCATTATACCTCAAGAAGATGTGCCACTTATGCGTCAATCAGAGCATTTGTTGATGAGAGTGAAATTGGATACACCTAAAAATATAACTCTGACAGATGGAGACTCTCTGAAACTGTCTAATATGATAATCAAAACGGCAGGATATCTTGTTGATCTATAATCTTAATATTGACTTTTGAATTAAATGACTACTATAAATATAAAACGAACATTAGTTCTTGCTGTTTTCATTGTGTTTACTTACTCTATGATGGCTCAGATAGCTAAAACTGAGTATTTCATGAAAACGTCATACATGAAAACGTATCTAAATCCTGCACTTCGTCCCGATCAGGGTCAACTGCTAGTGCCCGTATTGCCGAATGTGGGAGCAAATGTGCAGACAAATACGATAAATCTTGATCACCTCACATTCAATAAAGGAGGTGAAAGGGTGACTTTCATGCATCCTAGTGTTTCTGATAATGAATTCTTAAAAGATATCAGTACCGATAACTATGTACGTAGCGACGTTAATTATAAAATATTTGCATTCGGAATGTACAAAGGAGAACAATATAATACGATGGATATTGGTCTAAGGGTACATGCTGATGTAAATCTACCTAAATCTGTTTTCAGACTTCTGAAAGTGGGGTTTCAACAAGATGCCGCTACGTCTTACGATTT
>JASLEN010000060.1 GCA_030151105.1 Dysgonomonas sp. | reverse complement strand
GAATGACAATAGCAAACACAATGCAAAAGTGATAGGCGCTGACCCTGATACTGACATTGCATTGATAAAAATAGAAGGTAATGACTTTCCATATGTTCCATTTGGAGATTCAGACAAGTTAAAAGTTGGAGAATGGGTACTTGCAGTAGGAAATCCATTCAACCTTACCTCTACCGTTACCAAAGGAATTGTGAGCGCAAAAGCTCGTGGAAATATTGGAGCAGGTAGCCAAAACAGCATCCAATCTTTCATTCAAACTGACGCCGCAATCAACCCAGGTAATAGTGGTGGAGCACTTGTGAACACAAGTGGTCAACTTATAGGAATAAACACTGCAATATACTCACAAACAGGAAGTTTTGCAGGATATGGTTTTGCTGTACCTATTTCTATTGCAGGAAAAGTGGTAGCAGACATCAAAGAATACGGGACTGTACAAAGAGCTATGCTTGGTGTTCAGATTCTTGATCTAAGTATCGCTAAAGACCACCCTGACAAAGAGATAAAAGAAACAGCTCAGAAAATCAAACTTAACGATGGTGTATATGTTGGAGGCTTTGCAGAGCGTAGCCCAGCAAAACAAGCAGGAGTAGAAGAAGGTGACGTGATTACGGCTGTCAATGGAGTAAAAACACCTAGCACCAGCGTTCTTCAAGAACAAGTGAGTCGCTTCCGTCCTGGAGACAAAATCAAAATGGAGATTGATCGTCAAGGCACTAAAAAATCATTTGACGTTGTCTTGAAAAACTCAGACGGAAATACTGAAATCATCAAGAAGGAAGATGGTTTGGCAACAGTTGGTGCTGCCTTCATCGAACTTTCGACCGAAAAGAAAAAAGAACTTGGCATCAGCTATGGTGTAGAAGTGGGCGATGTGGATAGAAAAGGAGCATTTGCGAAACAAGGTATTTCTAAAGGGTTTGTAATACAAGAAATTAATAATCAAGCCGTAAATAGTGTTTCCAATGCTGAGAGAATAATCACAGCTGTGGGAACATCAAAAGACAAAGTATTATTTATCAAAGGAATATCGGCTGTAGGAAAAAGAGAATACAAGCTTGTGGAACTCACTGAGTAAAAATTTGCAATTCTCATAAATTATAGTTAATATAATGCTTGGTAGAAAACATTCCATTTCTACCAAGCGTTATTATTTTATAGTAACAGATTCAACACAAATTTCAATTCGAATGCACGCATTATGATTTTTTAATATTATTAACAGTAACCTATGGAAGAGTGCCATCTTTGTTGGGTTAAATAATGTTTTTATTTTGTATATTTGCAGGCATTTTGGATCCTAAAACATAGAAGTCAATATATGAGGCAATTAAAGATTACGAAGTCGATCACCAACCGAGAAAGTGCGTCGTTAGACAAATACTTACAAGAAATTGGTAGAGAAGACTTGATTACTGTCGAAGAAGAAGTTGAATTAGCACAAGCCATTAAGAAAGGAGACCGCAGAGCACTAGAAAAACTAACTAGAGCAAACTTGCGTTTCGTAGTTTCGGTAGCAAAGCAATATCAAAACCAAGGACTAAGCCTGCCAGACTTGATCAACGAGGGAAACCTTGGACTTATCAAAGCAGCAGAAAAATTTGATGAAACTCGTGGTTTTAAATTTATTAGCTACGCCGTATGGTGGATTCGCCAATCTATTCTTCAAGCCCTAGCAGAGCAATCTCGTATTGTTCGACTACCTCTCAACCAAGTAGGATCACTAAATAAAATTAGCAAAGCACTTGCTAAATTTGAACAAGAGAATGAGAGAAAACCTTCGGCTGAGGAATTATCCGATCAATTGGATATCCCTGTTGACAAAATCAAGGACTCACTAAAAGTATCGGGACGTCACATTTCGATGGACGCTCCTTTCGTAGAGGGTGAAGACAACAGTTTGCTAGATGTACTAGTAAACGACGATGCTCCTATTGCAGACCGTACGTTGATAAATGAGTCGCTACAACAAGAAATTGAAAGAGCGCTATCAACATTGACAGAAAGAGAAAGCGAAATTGTAAAAATGTTCTTTGGTATTGGATACCAAGAGATGACTCTAGAGGAGATAGGTGACAATTTTCAGCTTACACGTGAACGTGTTCGTCAAATCAAGGAAAAAGCAATTAAGAGACTTCGTCAAAATTCAAGAAGCAAATTATTAAAAGGTTATCTAGGATAAGGCAGTGCCTTTTACAGATAGCAACAGATATAACAGTTGGAGCAATAGCTTCAGCTGTTTTTTGTTTTATAGAGTATAAAATGAAGTTAAACTGAGGTTAATATAAGTATAAGACATTAGCGTCCAAAGCCATGATAGTTGATGGAGTAATAATAATCGATTGTACCCTCCTCTATTTGTAAAACAATGGCTTCTATTTCGGCATCTTCTCCGAGTGGATCGTATTTAGTCTTCAAACTATTTCCAAAAAGCCCAGCAAACACATTATACACTCCTGCCTTGAAGCTTCCGAGTAAGGCTTTTACGACTTCGAAGGTAGAAGCGCCACACTGACGATCAACAAGCTTCATGAGAATTTGCCCTTGTCTTTTAGTCATTTTCTTCATTTCGGGTTTATATCTATCCATCATATACTTTTGCACCTCCTCCAGATGCTTTTGTCTCGCCTTATCATCAGGAAGAGTCTGCATATATTCATAGGTTTCAATAATAGAAGCCGCAATCATTTTGGCATAGGGGTATGTCTTTTTCACATCACGAATCAGCTTAGTATATTGTTGGCGCTCACGCTCATCTTTAAACTTGCGCTGAGCAAAAACATGAACGGGACGCAGTGAAATAAGTGGAATAGTATCTCCATCCGAAACGATAGACATATATCTATACATTCGGGGCACAGAATCTGTAGGTTGTTCTTGTGCTTGCAGCCATGTAGAACAAGTCAG
>JASLEN010000058.1 GCA_030151105.1 Dysgonomonas sp. | reverse complement strand
TCATCGAACTTGTAATCATAGATATACATCGAAAAACCTTTATTCAATTGCTGCTTGATATAGTTATTTACCACGGCATATGATTTCCCCGAACCTGGTGTACCAAGCACAATAGATGCACGAAATGGATTGACAATATTTATCCAACCTCTGTTCCACCTCATTTTGTAGAAAAAACGTGTTGGTAAATTGACCGAATATTCATTCTCAATTAGTCTAGTTTCCTGCATAAAAGATTCATTTTCTGTATTGAAAACATCTTCCATCAGATTCGTTTTTAGCAATCTACTCATCCATAATCCTCCCACCAATAAGAGCACATAGCCTAACGATATGGTTAGGATGTAGAGTGCTGTGTTTGCAGCTTGTGGTAATGCTAAAGATAGTATCCACCAATTGAGAAAGAATAGAATAAACCCAAAGAATAGGAATACATAGATTTTATTCCATGTGATTTTTTCGTCTTTTACACCTTTTGTGCCCAAGCAGGATAAAGCCATGAATACCACTGCAAATAACTTAGTCCAAAGGATGTTAGAGAACAGTCCTGCTGTCCGTTGAAAGTTGAGTAGTATTTTATCCACTACACCAATATTGATGCCCGTTTCTCGTATAAACTGGTAACAGAACCAATAGATATGAATGACTACAAACAGAATACTTATAGCCCTCATAAATTCCATGACTTTGGCAAGTCCTCTCAAATCGTCTTCGTTTTGCATAATTGTAATTTTTAGATATTTATTGTTTAAAATGCTCTTCCTCTTTTACGTTTCTTGCGTTTCATTCGATTCGCAAAAGCAATCTCTTCGTAGTTCTCTCCATGCTGTTCCATACCAAATAGACCTGCCATAGCATCAGCTGGAGAGTCTTGATATTGGGCAAAATCATCAAATGATTTATCCTCTGATACCTGCTTGTCTGTATTACCATTGAATAGCTCTTGAAAGTTATTTGCCGAAAACTCTTTACCAAGTTTAGAGCCATTGAACACAGTTTTGGCTTCATGGTCAATGAATGTTACCCCATAGATTCGTTTATCTGCATTCTCTCTAAAGAGTACAGATATATTGCTCTTGTTCAATTCGTTCTCAAACTTCTTTCTACTTGGATTATTGGCTAAAATAGCTGTAACTACTTCTTTTGTTCGCTGTGTGTTTGGTTCATCCTTCATGGACTTTTTGGAGTAGGCAATACGCTTTTTCAAAGCATCTACACCCACATCTCTTCCCAGTAGTGAGGACTTAAAGGGATTACCAACCTTGTTGCCTTTTTTATCCAATACAGAATACACCAACCCATGATACGGCTTGCCTTTTGCTTCGCCTTTCACTTCTTCTACAGTCAAGCCATATACAGAAAGCAGTGCCCTATATTCGTGGATACTTTGAAACTTGTAGGTTTTCATCAAGGCTTTGGTTGTGTTCGATACTTGTTTCTTGATATCGCCAAGTTTGGGGTCTACCTTTCTCAGAGCTAGTTTTTCAGGTGCAACTTCCTTCTCAGCAGGCAGTAGATTGTATTTCTTTTCTAGCTCTCGGGTTATATTCTTAGAGCGTTTGTAGTCGTAATTACTGTCCAATTTCTTGCCCGACTCATCCACATTGACACTCACAATGTGTAGATGATGCCTGTCCAAATCTTCATGCTTATAGACCAAATAAGGTTGGTCACCATAGCCCATCTTGTCCATATATTCTTGAGCGATTTCACACATTTGCTCATCTGTCAATTTATCGTCTGGATGTGGATTGATAGAAATGTGTAGAACTGGCTTTTCAGTTTTGTTGTTAGCCATCAGATAGGGTTCGAAAGATTTTTGATTGAGGTACATCGTATGTTCTCTATCGGGCTGTTGCATGATACGATTGGAATATAAAATCTTAGCCTCATTACTATCGAGCTTTTCTTGATTGTAGGCTAATGCTCCAAAAAGTGAAGAGCCTGTGCTGATCTTTGCTACCATCAGAAACCCAATTTTCGTTTAAATTCTTCAGTCAAGGCAACTATTTTCTTCTGCCATTCCACCAAATCTTTGGTTGCTTGCTCCAATTTATAGAGAAAAGCGAGTGCCTTTTTCTCTCCAAAATGAGAGTGTAAAGCTTTTACCACTTGATTATAATTGACACCTATGGCACGAAACTGTCCAAAGAAAGTGGTTAATCGCATATAATAATCTTGCGTTCCTTTGTCCAATTGTACCACTTGAATAGGCTTATTGAAAATGCACGAGGTTATAAAATGTGCTTTCACTTTCTCATTTGATTGTTCAAACAAGGACAAAAAGCGAGCATTATCTACATCATTGAGGTAGAAAACATATCTATGTCGAGCAGGATCTGCCTTTGGATTGCGACCTCTTTTTCTCTTTTTATTACTTTCCATACACGAAAATCTCATCAAAAAACACGACTTCGGAGTAGTTTTTCTCTCCCCAAGCTAACAGAGCTTTGGGGCAAGGATTTCAAGGCACTTGAAATAATTTTGAGGCACTCAAAATATACCTTGCTATGTTCTGACGAACATGAAAATCCACTAGTAGTGGATTGCTGTTAATTGGTATTGAGAATAATCTAATCACGAGAATCATTATTAATACTACTTCTGCAAAGATAGAGGACTTATATTGCTGATTACTATGAGATAATGTGACATAAGATGTCAATTGCGGACAACTGATGACACGAACAATTATTTGAATGTTTATCTGATTATTTAGCTATTCATTTGTCTGTGTATTCAGATAATTGATTGCATGATTGAGTGTGTAATTAACTATTTATCTAGCTAAATGATTGAGCGAATAGATGTTTAGATGTAGAGTCAAATGAGCATTTATTTCAATGAACAAATAGTCATTTATATGTGCGTTTGAACGTTCAGACGTTGGTACGTTCAAACGTTTGAACGCATGAACAAACAAACGCTCAAACAGCTAGATAAACAAGCATGCAATCAATTGAATATCTGACTACTTAACCAATTAGTTATTTAATCAAACAATTATTCAAATGAAGAAAGAAACATTATTCGTAGCCTTTAGTACCCAAAAAGGAG
>JASLEN010000007.1 GCA_030151105.1 Dysgonomonas sp. | reverse complement strand
GCCTAAGCAATAAAACATTAGCGGATTACCTCGATAAATATCATGTTTGGTATGAAGAACGCTCACTCTATGACTCTCAATTCAAGGGCGCATTACCCGAAGGCAAAAGAGGAGTTCTGATTACAGACAAACACCTATCGGATAGTTTGAGAATGAATATTGGGCTTCCCCCTTTGAAAATAGATGAATTTATAGACTGTTCTACTATTGAGTAAATTCGCACTCAACGATAATAGCGTTTGTAAAGTGTTTTGTAGATCTTGGTATTTTGCGCTCTATCTATCCAAGCATTTAGCGAATCAAGCAAAACTGGTGAATCTTTGCTCACAGCCCATGCTTCAAATTGGGTGAAACCTATCATTGTTTGCACATCAAGTTCGGGTTGTTCGCTACTCATTTGCTTCGCCGTCTGCTCATCGCACACCGCAAAGTCAATCTCGCCATTCGCCACCATAATAGATAGCTGCTCAGCACCATACAAATCATCCTCTACATAGTAAATAGTATCACCAATTTCTTTCGATAGATTTTTGATACGCAATATTGCGGGTGAGTCTTGAGGAAGATGTAGTGTTTTTTGTGCCAAATCGAGATGGCTTCGCAGGGGTGGAATATTGTTATTAAACTCTGATTTTCGCTGCACCAGAATCTGTTTATTTTGAGTTATAGGATCTGAAAAAAGCACTCTATCTTTGAGGTCGGATGTAGTAGGAATAGGACGTGCAATTATGTTATAATCGCCACTTTCTAAACCCTCTATGCTCTTCTGAAGGCTAGACTCAAGCACGATTTCTATATTAATAGGTGTGTAATTCTGAAAGAGCTGTAAAAGCTCATAATTAAATCCTTCTATGGTATCACCCTTGAGATAATAACCAATTGTAGAATAATCCATTACGACTACGAGCTTACCTTTTTTCTCTATTTCAGAATAATCTAACGAATTGCGAACAGCACTACCTCCTGATGATCGAAAAAACTGTGTGTACCACACTCCTACCGCCACAGAAAGCAAAGCCAAAACTAGAATAATCCTCACCAATAGTTTTTTCATACCCACTATTTATATATTCGTACTACTGAGTTTCCCAATTTACTAAAATTGAGAAATACAGCAACTATTTATCAAGTAAAATTAGTTATTGAAGCGCCATGAAAGTCCCCATCGCAACGTCATTGGGTTGGTTGGATAATGTGGTGTTGTAAAACTTTGTCTGTTCCCCAAGGTTTCGCCAATGTTAGACAACATGATAAAGAAACGTGTATATTTTAGATGCAGATTGATATAAGCATTAGCATGTGCAAAGCCACCTATTTTGACATCTCGCTGATTGTAGAATTGTCCTTGTAGAGACTCATAACCAGGCGCATAATACTTGTCGTGCATGTAACCATCTACACCCAACTGAAACATCATCACCTTCGAAACCATCGTCTTCAGGTACACATTTCCATATACAGTCCAGAGAGGTAATGGAAGCGTCACATCGTCAGTTGTTTTCTGCAACAAACCTTGCAAGTCAATATGAAGAATACCCACATTGAAGTTTTGATTGAGCTTTAGAGCCAATACATTTACGTTGCTAGAAGATTGTGTTGGTTTACGATCTGCACCTAAATAGATGAGGTCAGAAATATTTTCATATCCTCCACTAACCGAAGTTTCAGAGAAACTCATTTTAGGGAATGTAATTTCTCCTCCAAAATACACTCGCTTCGTATCCTTAAAGTCATTCTTGAATACCCAATTGCGAGAACTAAAGTTTTCTTGAAAGAAATTAGGTACTTCATTTTTCATAAAGGCATTTGCCTTCAGTGACAGGTCTTTACCAAACAGACTGAAAGTTGTACCTACGTCAGCAGTCAACTCCAAATCACTAGTATTTAGCCCTTTTACAGCTCCTAAATTATACCTCAGATATTTTCCTTGATTCTTTGACAATGTTCCTCCAAAGAACATAACATCATCATTCGCTTTATCGCTCACAAACTTTGTTTCAGGATTAGGAAGCAAGAAACGTCTCATCTCATGCTCCAAGAACACAGTCAACCCAAACTTAGTCCAACTCCTAAAACCTTCATTCATTCTAAAAGCCAAAGTATTGGTAAATGTATAATGTGACATATAATCTGAAATGGCCTCTTTCTCATAATTGACATCCTCCATTCCTGGAATATTTATAGGATAGCGACTATTGAAGTTCGCCATATCTTGAAAATCTTCGGTAGAGGTTAGCATTCTACGCTGATCTTGATAATGCGTTGTGAATATAACACTGGCAGGTGCAATATAATCTTCCTTTTTACGCCACACACTTGTGGTGTCATCCACCTGAACAAGCTCTTGATCTCGCCCAATATCATAACTATTGGTCACAAAAATATGTCGTCCACGCATTTTATTTTTCAACCCATTAGAAAACCAAACAGGTATGTCTAATGAGTTATTTACTCGCTCCAATCCCGCAGCATCTGGCTGAGTGATGTACCTATCATCTTTAATACCACCATTGTCAGAGAAATTCAAGTTATTGTTTCCTGCAAAAGCGTGCATTTTATATCTATCACCTATATAACTGGTATTGAAATCGTATGCTGTCTGCTTGTTGAAGAGTCCTTTATAATATCCACGAGCATAGATGTAGTCAAAATTGAAACCTACATTCAGCCTCTTGCCAAAGTTGGAAGACAACTCTGCTTTGAATCTATTTTCGGCAACTTGCTTTCCTCCTCCTGCTTGATATTGTACGTTGGAATATGGAATTTTAGTATTCAAGAAAAGATGCTTTTCGGGGCTTCTTCTCCATGTCTCAAACCCATCCATGAAAGGGAATTGGGAATTACCTTTGCGTGCAAAATATTCTTTTTGTTGAAGTGGCGTACCAATATTACCTAGATAGCTCACTCCCAGACCTTGCCCTTCAGCTAATATTGAGCGATGAAAATTTTCTCTCACAGTATCCATCGGTGCCAATCTACGATCTCCATAGCGAGGATCTACACTCCATGCATACAAATTGGGCAACTTCACCACAGAGGTATCCAGAGCCACTCCATCGGCATCTAGCAAGGTAGAAGCTGTACGCTTAACTGTTGATAGCGAATCCACTTGCAGAGCTTTAGCAGCGGTGCTATCTTTGCGTGCTAACGAAAAATTTGCCCAAGCACCATTGCTTGCTGACAAGCATATGGTAGCCATAGAGAGCAGCAGTACACAAAATAAATTTCTTTTCATCGCTGCAAACTTACTCAAAAAAAGAAAATTGCCAATAGCATATCAGCTAAATAATAAGTTATAATTTCTGAATAAAAGACTTTGAGACTATCAGATTACCCCCTTTGTAGAAGGTAGTTCGTAGTTAAATATATCTCGTTTTTTCGCCATTTTTATAGCTCGTGCCAATGCTTTGAAAATACCCTCTATCTTGTGGTGTTCATTATCTCCCTCAGCTTTTATATTCAGATTCATTCTGGCAGCATCACTCAACGATTTGAAAAAATGCATAAACATCTCTGTTGGCATATCACCCACCATCTCTCGTTTAAATTCTGCGTCCCACATCAGCCACGCACGACCACCAAAATCGAGCGCCACTTGACATAAGCAGTCATCCATTGGCAAACAATAGCCATAACGTTCTATACCTCTCTTATCACCCAGAGCCTTGGCAAGAGCCTCGCCCAGAGCAATTCCTGTATCTTCGATGGTATGATGCTCATCAACTTCCAAATCTCCATTCACTTTGATAGTTAAATCCATACCCGAGTGTTTTCCAATTTGGTCGAGCATATGGTCAAAGAACTTCAAGCCTGTAGAAACATCCGTTTTGCCTTTTCCATCTAGATTTAACTCTACAAAAATGTCTGTTTCTTTTGTTGTACGTTTGACCTCTGCCTTGCGTTCTCCTGCAAATAGGAACTCTGTCACCTCATCCCAATCAGTAGTCTGCAATGCACAACATGATTTCAGATCTTCTGGAATTTCCAACTCGCTCAAAAAGATAGCTCGAGCCCCCATATTCTTTGCCAGTTCCACATCCGTTAGCCTATCGCCTATCACATACGAATTCGCAAGATCATAATCGCCATTCATATAGTGCGTAACCAAGCCTGTACGAGGTTTGCGAGTAGGAGCATTATCTTCAGGGAAACTTCTATCTATCAATATTTCGTCGAAAGTGATTCCCTCTCCTTCTAAGGCTTGCAACATTTTATTGTGAGCCGGATGAAACGTTTCTTCGGGAAACGAATCTGTGCCCAACCCATCTTGATTGGTAACCATCACAAATTCAAAATCCAAACTCTTTTTGATGAAATATAAATTTCTAAACACTTTGGGATAGAATTCCAATTTCTCCAAACTATCTAACTGATAATCTATTGGTGGTTCTATCACTAGCGTTCCATCTCTATCTATAAATAATGCTCTTTTTCTCATTTTCTAATTTTTCTCAATTTGGCAAATTCTCCGAATCTTTTTTTGTTTTCGAAATTTCTCGAATAAAATAATAATCATATTCTGAATATCCCGGAGGCACATCGCCCTTTCTAGGGACGCGCTCAATCTCTATAAGATACTCAGACCCCTCTGTATGTTCGAATCCTTGAATATCCCAATGCATTTTCCAATCTTTATCCCCTTCATATTTTACATAATAAGGCATCGGCTCTTCAATAAATTGAGCATCAATTTTCACCGAAGCTATAGTTACTACATACTCTGTAGTTTTCTCATCATCGCTACAAGAAATAAACAAGCCAAGTGTGAGGACAAAAAGGGTAGCTAAAATTGTTTTTGTATTCATAATATTATTCAGAATTAAGGTTTATATCAATTGCCGTAAGGTAGTTATTAATTCCTCATTTTCCTTCTTCGTACCTATTGTAATTCGCAGACAATCTTTGCATAAAGCCACCGACGAGCGATTGCGAACAATAACACCCTTGTCTGCTAACTGCTTATATTTTGCCATTGCATCATCCACTTTCACCAATACATAATTGGCATCCGATGGATATATTTTTGCCACAAAAGGCAAGTTCGCTAAAGTCTCTATCAGCACTCCTCGCTGCTCCAAAAGGTCGGCAACCCATGCGCTCTTTTCTTCCACTTTTTCGAGCTGCGCCAAAGCATATTCTTGCGCCAATTCATTTATATTGTAAGGATATTTCACCTTGCTCAACAAGCCAATGATTTCGGGTGAGGCAAAAGCCATTCCCATACGAATAGCAGCCAATCCCCATGCTTTAGAAAGGGTTTGGATAACGACCAAATTGGGGTATTTGTCCAACTTAGTAATCCACGATTCAGTAGGAGCAAAGTCAATATATGCCTCATCTAGCACCACTATTCCATCGAACTGAGCCAATACTTTTTCGACCTCTTTCTCGTTGAAGAGATTTGCCGATGGATTGTTTGGCGAACATAAGAAAATCACCTTCGATCTCTGGTCTGTGGCAGCCAATAGTTTATCAGCATTGAGCGCAAAATCTTCATCCAATTGCACCTTTCGCAATTCCACGTTATTGATATTGGCACACACCTCATACATGCCATAAGTAGGGTCTGGATTCACAATATTATCCACTCCTGGCTCACAAAAAACTCGGATAATGAGATCAATAGCCTCATCACTTCCATTTCCCAAGAAGATATGTTTAGGATCAATGTTTTTTATCTTGCCCAATTTTGCTTTCACTTTCTCTTGTCGAGGATCGGGATAGCGATTGTATTTTTCTCTATGAGGATTTTCATTCGCATCCAAATAGACAGATGCTTCCCCCTTAAACTCATCACGAGCAGAAGAATAGGGTTTCAAATCCCATATATTTTTTCTAACTAATTGTTGTAGATTCATTTCCATTATTTTTCGTAAGTAGAAACCACAAAAATAATCAAAGGCTCGTCACCCGAATTGATGATAGAGTGATAGTTATTCTCTCCTTTGATTGCCGTCACAGCTCCTTTTTTCAGTTCAAAAGTGCGAGTTATTTTCTCTTGTCCTTCGCGCTCTATGTATGTTCCTTGACCATTGACAAGCACATAAAGCTCTTGCTCCTTTTTGCTCCAATGCTCGTGAAAGCCAGCTTGATCGCCTTTGTTCAAAAGCACCATATACACACCAATACGGTTGTTGACCAATTCGCCCTCTTCGAAGATAGAAAGCATATACACCACACCATCGCCACCATACATAGGGTCACGTTTTTCGATGCTTAGCACTCCACGTTGAGGTTGTCCAAAGGGAGTCATTGTGATATCAATATATTTTGCAACCTCATCCAGAACTTGTTGTTCTTCTGCTGTCCAGTTTTTCATATTATTCTATTATATATTTTGTTCTAATAATTTCATCATCCCAAAGTGAGGAAGTCCAACTTCTATAAACTCATCCTCCTCTATAGTATATCCTTGTTTTTTATAAAAATCCAAAGCCGTCTTTCGAGCATGCAAATACATGATACTATAGCCACGCTCTAGTGCCATTTGCTCTGCAAAATCTATCAACAGGCTACCCAATCCTTTTTTGTGATAAAAGAAATCGACCGCCATCTGCCTCAGCTTAACAGCCCTATCAGAGAGAGGAGTCAACAAACAACATCCCACCAAGTCGCCCCCATTGGGGAAGAAAGCTCCAAGGAGAATATTCTTTTTATCTGCCTCCTTTTCCTCATCTGAAAAAGGGATATCGAATGGCTCTTTGAGCACTCTCGTCCTCAAATTCACCATCTGGGCATACTCATCGGAGTTGTATTCTATAATTCTAAATTCCAAAGTGCTTATAACTTTTTACGCATTTCCAAATGAGGAATTTCTACTTCCAAAAACTCTTCTCCAACAAAGTAATAATCATTTTGCAGATAAAAATTCTCAGCCACTCGCCTAGCATGCAACATTATTTCATCGAAGCCATGCTCTTTGGCAACATATTCGGCAAAGGCAATCAAGTCTGCTCCTAGACCTTGACTTTGTTTGTCCGCAGCCACTGCCATCTGGCGCAACTGCACCAAGCCATCTTCCAATTTGGTGAGCACACAGCAAGCCACTGCTCTATCCCCGTCAAAGGCTACACAATGAATACTGTCAGCATCATTCTTTAGCACCTCTGCATAGTAGGCCAAACCAATGGGGGCAAGCAAAATATCGTTGCGAAGCTCCACCATTTTTTGATAATCTTCCGAACCATATTCAACAGTTCGTTTTTCAATATTTATTAATGCATTCATTATTCAAACATACGCAATGTTACTGCATTTTTGTGTGCAAAAAGCTCTTCATTTTCGGCCATCACCTCTATTGTTTTTCCTAGATTCAAAATACCTTCTTTCGAAATCTCTTGGAAAGTTATTTTCTTAACAAAACTATCCAGATTAACACCACTATAAGCCGTTGCATAACCATTGGTAGGCAAGGTATGATTCGTACCAGAAGCATAGTCACCAGCACTTTCTGGTGTATAATGTCCCAAGAAAATAGAGCCAGCATTGATTATTTGGTTTGCTATTTCCATATAGTTCTTTGTCTGAATAATAAGATGTTCAGGCGCATAAGCGTTGGTGAGGGCAATTATCTCTTCATCACTTTTAAGTAGAATAGTCTTACTATTTTGCAATGCTTTTTCAGCCACTTCTTCTCGAGGTAGTTGTTTCAGTTGAGTATCTATTTCATCCATCACCGCAGGAATGAGAGCCTCGGTTGTAGTTACCAAAATCACTTGACTATCCCCTCCATGCTCTGCCTGAGAAAGTAAGTCAGCAGCTACAAACTTAGGATTAGCCGTACTGTCTGCTATCACCAACACCTCCGATGGTCCTGCGGGCATATCAATTGCCACATCTGCCATACTTACCAACTGCTTGGCTTTCATCACATACTGATTGCCTGGTCCAAATATTTTGTAAACTCTTGGCACAGATTGCGTACCATAAGCCATGGCTCCAATTGCCTGAATACCACCAGACTTGAAGATTTTAGACACTCCTGCCACATTTGCAGCATAGAGAATAGCGGGATGAATTTTGCCTTCCCTATTAGGTGGCGAACAGAGTATAATTTCTTTACAACCAGCAATTTTGGCAGGAGTAGCCAACATCAACACCGTAGAGAAAAGTGGGGCTGTTCCCCCTGGAATATACAAACCAACCTTTTCGATACCTACCGATTTTTGCCAACAAGTAACTCCTCTCGTAGTTTCTATTTTCTTTGTTTCTAGCTTCTGACTAGCGTGAAAAATCTCAATATTTTTTTGTGCAACAAGGATAGCTTCTTTCAACTCGTCTGAGACCAACTTTTCGGCTTCCTCTATTTCTGCTTGGCTTACAACAAGTGATGTCAATTTCACCTTATCAAATTTTTCGCCATATTCCAATACCGCCTCATCTCCTCTCGCCTTCACATCGTCCAAAACATCTTGAACAGTTTTATTCAGCAATGCTGTGTCGAAAGTAGGACGAGCCAATATCGTTTGCCAATCTTTTCTATCTGGATATTTTATTATTTGCATTTTCTACTTATTTACAGAATCATCTTTTCGATTGGTAACACTAGAATTCCTTCAGCTCCAAGCGCTTTCAATTTACTAATGATTTCCCAAAAACGTTTCTCCTCTACTACCGACTGAATTGAGCTCCACCCCTCTGTTGCCAAAGGTGTAACAGTAGGGCTACGCATACCTGGCAAGATAGCAATTATTTCATCCAGTTTATCTTGAGGGGCATTCATTAACAAGTACTTTTTGCCCTCTGCCGCTTGCACAGCTTCGATACGGAAAATCAACTCATCTAAGATTTCTTTTTTATCTGCCGAAAGATCTTTTGAACCAATAAGTAAGGCTTCGGAATACATTGCCACCTCTACCTCTTTGAGCCTATTGCTGACCAATGTTCCACCCGAACTTACGATATCAAAAATAGCATCTGCCAAACCAATACTTGGAGCTACCTCTACCGAACCATTGATGACATGAATAGATGATTTAATCTTATTAGCATCCAAAAATTGCTGAAGTATAACGGGATAGGAAGTTGCTATCTTTTTACCTTCAAACCACTTTACATCCTCATATTTTTCATCCTTTGGAATAGCCAGTGAAAGACGACATTTGCTGAATCCTAGGCGTTTTACGATATCTGCACCTTTACCCTTTTCCACATATTCGTTCTCGCCCACAATACCAATATCTGCCACACCCGACGCCACAGATTCTGGAATATCGTCATCACGTAGGAAAAGAAATTCGAGCGGAAAATTACTAGCAGGCACTAGCAAAGTTCTCTTCTTATTATTCAATTTGATTCCTGCTTCTTGCAAAAGCTGGATAGTGTCCTCGTACAATCTGCCTTTGGACTGAACTGCAATTCGTAAAACCATAGTCTTATATTTTTTAGTTATCTATATATGCTTAAAAACAAAAAGAGCCTACCATATTTGGTAAGCTCTCTTCTATTATATCAATGACACATACATATATCATCTCTATCACTTACCAATGGCGAGCAATTTATGATGATGGATATGTAGGTTATTTTTTCTCATTCTATTTTTGTTGAAAGCAAATATATAGAAAAAAGTTTATTTGGCAAGACTTTTGACTAAATATTGCAAAACAATCTTTCGTTCTGCTTTTATTTTCGCCTTCTTTCAGGTTGTCTCGCATCGCCTCTCTCTCCTCTGTGATGTCTCACAGCACGCTGCATAAACTTCTTCTCGGCTCTATGATACTTCAACACCTTTTCGGCGGGTAGCACCTTTCCAAATTTTTGATAATATTCTTTTTGTAGAGTAGCCTCTTTTATTCTGGCATCCAAACCCAAGTCTATCACTTTCTGATAATCGGCAGAAGTTTTAGTTTCCTTTTTCATCAACTCTCTACCAGCTACACGCACCTCTCTATTCAATTCAAAACGAGCATGAATATATTCTTCCATCAATGGGATGAAAGCCTTACGCTCTTCATCTGTCAGGTTTAACTCTTTTGCATAATAGTCTGCTTGCTCTTGATGATGTTTTTTCACATCAAAAGTATGACTATGTTCTTTTTGTTGTGCGAATGTAGCTACTGCACCCATAGTCATTG
>JASLEN010000002.1 GCA_030151105.1 Dysgonomonas sp. | reverse complement strand
GGGCTTATTGGAACACTCATTGCTATGAGTCCAGCATTAGTTGGTCTATCAACTGGCGATATTGCGGGTATGGCTTACAATATGCAAGTTGTGTTTGCCACTACAGTAGTAGGTTTGGTGGTATCTGCAATTGGTTTGGTTACGCTACAATTTAAACAACGTTGGTACACCAAAGATGTAAATAACCTAGACTATGTGTCACGTTTATTAACTGAGAATAAGGAGACAAAATGAGAAGACAACGTAGAGTAAGCAGATTTGCTAAAGAAGAGGATACTGATCCACTAAGTGTAATTGTCAATCTTTTTGATGTGGCAATGGTTTTTGCAGTTGCGCTCATGGTGGCAATGGTGATGCACATGAATATGACAGAAGTTTTCACACAAGAGGATTACACTATTGTAAAAAATCCAGGGAAAGAAAATATGGAAATCATAACCAAAGAAGGCAATAAGATTAATAAATACACACCATCCAATGAGCAATCTTCAGGAGCTAAAGGACGCAAGGTAGGCATTGCATATGAACTAGAAAATGGTGAAATAATTTATGTCCCTGAATAGACTAAGCAAGGTAACTGATCTCTTATGATAGAGAGATTAGTTGCCTTTTTTCGAAATCGTTAGCCAACGAAACCACGGACTCAAAAACACATTGCTTAATAAAGCTCTACAAAAAATCATCTTCAGTAATATAGTTTATAATCACATTCCCTCCACGTTTAATTATTTCTGCATCCACATCATACACCTTTCTGATGAGTTCTGAAGTAATAACTTCTCTTGGTTTGCCTGAGGCAACTATTTCTCCATCCTTGATTACATAAATAATATCACAATAAGTAGATGCTAATGACATATCATGTATGGCAGCAATAGAGCTTATCTTCAAAGCTTTGATGATAGAGAACACCTTTAGCTGGTACTTGATATCTAAATGATTGGAAGGTTCATCTAATACTAAGAACTGAGGCTGTTGTGCTAATGCTCTAGCAAATATTACTCGCTGCTTTTCACCTCCAGAGAGAGAGGTGAAACTTTGGTGGATATATCTATCTAAATCCATAAAGTGAATGAGATTAGTGACAAAGAGGTGATCTTGTTCACTAGTTTTATCAAAGGTTTTCTTGTGAGGGCTACGCCCCATCATCACCATATCATACACCGAGAAATCAAAATCCATATTATTGAATTGGCTCACTACCGACATCGATTGTGCAACAGTTTTATAACTAGACTTCAACAGATCTTCTTTATCCAAATATATAGTTCCACTCTGAGGTTTGAGTACCTTATAGATTGCCTTCAATAATGTAGATTTTCCACTACCATTGGGACCAATCAACCCCACAAACTGATTTTCTGCAACCATTAGCGATATATCTTTGACTATTTGTCTCTCTCCAATGTTTACTTTCAAATTTTCGACTCTCAATTCCATTTCAATTCTTATTAAATCCATATCCTTTTTGTACAAAAACAAAGAGGAAAAGAGGTGTGCCTATTATAGATGTAATAATGCCAATAGGAATTTCTCCATTTTCTACTAATGTGCGTGATAGAAAATCTGCCCAAACTAAGAATATAGCTCCTGTTAGCATTATTATGGGTAGATATTTGTTATCTGAAGTTTTCATTATACCTCTAATAATATGAGGGATTGTTAGTCCTACAAATCCAATAACTCCACAGTTGGCAACCATATATCCTGTAAGAATTGCGACTATTGCCATGAATATTTTTCGATACAGATTTCCATCCACTCCCAATGTTATAGCTATTTCATCTCCATTGAGCATAATATTCATTATTTTCCGTTGCGAGATAAGATAGATTGAGCAAATAGCTAGTAGTATTGAAAGTGTTTTTACTTGCCCCCAATTTGCATTTGCTAGGCTTCCCATAGTCCAAAATGCAACAGAACGGATACCTTCTGCATCTTGTGCAAAATAGACTAAAAAATTAGAAAGAGATATACACAAGGTATTTATTATAACTCCTGCAAGAATGAGCCTTACGGATGAAATCTTATTTTTGAATCCAGCAACAAAGAACACAAAAGCAATAGCAATAATTGCTCCACTAAAAGCCCAAACAGCGACACCCAATTCACCTACAACTGTACCTACTCCCCAGCCTAATAGAATTGAAAAAGTAGCACCCAAAGACGCTCCTGATGAAATGCCCAAAATATATGGGTCTGCTAATGGGTTTTGCACCGATACCTGCATTACTGAACCACACATTGCCAATCCACAACCAACTAGTGCAGCTAAGATGATGCGAGGTAGTCGAAGATTGAAGATAACATCTGCATATAAATCCTTATTTTCAAAATCGTAACTGAAAAGAGGAGTTAAGATGGTCTTGCTGATTTCGGAAATAGAGATATCCAATTGCCCTATTGAACAAGAAATAACGATGGATAGAAGAAGTGTTAGACCTAACAGAAGGAGTATAAAACTCATTTTGAATTTCATTATTATTGCTAAATTATTGATTGTGTATGAAGGAAAATACTGATTGATATATTTCGGGAAGATTGAGACTACCACTAACAGCATTCGTGTAATCTACAGCCATTACCTCTTTGTTCTTGATAGCTGACATGAATCTAAAATGTGTATTCTCTAAAAGTTTATTTTTGACTTCATTTGCATCAGAATATCTATAATTACTTATTATGATTTTGTCAGGATTAGCCTTTATTATTGCTTCTGTAGAAAGTATGATTCCCTGAGTACCCAAATTGATGTATTGACCACCACAACCTTCTATCACTTCATCCAAAATACACAAGGTAGGAGGATAGTAATAGTAAGTAGAGCCTACACATGCAAGAAACAAAATCTTTGGATGTTGATTCTTGAGACTTGCTGCCTCTTTGATTGACATTTGGAGCTTGTTTAGACCAGCAATAAAGTTTTGAACTTCTATTTCTTTTCCAAATATTTTTCCAGAAACAACGAGGTCTTCTTTATATAGAGAAAGATTCTTATCAATCGAAAAATCATTCACCAAACACGTTCGAATACCTCTTTGCTCCCAAAAGTCAGTATTCCCCAATCTTTCATCCCTAAAGGCTGATTCCATTGCATAAATGAGATCGGGCTTGAGGGCTAAAATAGACTCTTTGGAAGGCCATTGCCGAGTGATGATAGGAAGTCGTTCAATTTCTTTTTCGAATGCTTCATTCTCTGAATCAATTTGGGCAATACCTACTATTTTATTTTGCAAATCGAAGCCAATCATAAATTCTAAAGCAGACTGCCCTACGACAACCACTCTTTGAGGTTCATCACAGTTTATGCCTTTTAAGCTCTTCGTATTGCAAGAGATCATCAACAAAACGCATAGAGTAAATATGAGATATTTATTCATGTTCCTTTTGCTTTGCAACCAATATATAAGCCAACATAGATGCGACAATCAATAATCCAACAACAATTAATAATGAGCCTTGAAATGCTTTGGCATAACCCAGAGTTTCACTCCACCAGAAGAATAGACCGCCGATAGCTGCTACTCCAATTGCTGAGCCTATTTGTAAAGCAGAATTGATTACGCCTGAGGCTAGCCCCACAAAGCGTTCTTGCACTCGATGCAAACTTATTCGTACAATAGAGGATAAGGTTAAACCCATTCCTAATCCAGCTGCAAACAAACCTGAATAGAATGTCAATCCAGTTGTAGGCTCAAATGATAGAGCTATTATAATAAGAGCAAATCCTAGTCCGTAAGTAAACAAACCTAGATTCAAAATGCGATTACCTATCCTTTTTGTTAGACTTACAGAAATGAGAGATGACAGTACAAAACCAACTCCAAATGGCATGATTGCTAGACCAGCCTCTACCGAAGTCCAACTCAAGCCTTTTTGCAAATAGATACCTAGTCCTAGATAAAATATTCCACTACAATAGAACAAAAATGCTATACTTGCACCCAATACAAGATTTCTATTTTGAAAAACAGCAATGTCAATCAATGGCTTTTTATCATTTCTAGCCAGCCATTTTTCGTATAGTACAAATAATATAAACGTAGGGACGCTCATTGCCAAAGTGATGATTACCCAAGCTGACCATCCAGCTTCCATTCCTTGTGTTAGAGGATAGATGACAAGTCCTAAGCAGAGTGACAATAAAATGATTCCGACCCAGTCAATAGACTCTTTTGCTCCGCTTCGTTTTTGTTTAGGTATAAACACAATGGCTCCTACGAGAGCTAATAAGCCAATAGGGAGATTGATAAGGAAAATTATTTTCCAGCCCAGTCCCAAGATATTCATCGAAATAAGCACTCCTCCTAGAAGTTGCCCCAATACTGCGGCCAATCCAAATGAAAAGCTATATAAACCCATTACCAAAGGCTGTTCTCTTTCAGAAAAAACAGTGTGCATTAGAGCCAACACTTGTGGAGCCATGATGGCTCCAGATACGCCTTGCAAAACACGTCCGATGATGAGCGTCCATGCTGTGGGAGCAAAGCCACACAAGGCGGATGAAAGAATAAATCCAGAGAGTCCTGCTATAAACATTTGTTTGCGACCAAGTAAATCACCTAATCTTCCTCCTGTAATTTGGAATACAGCATAGGCAGAGGTGTAGAATGAAATAATCATCTGCAAATGTGATGCACTAGCATTGAGACCCTCTTCTATGGGAGTCAGTGCTAGATTGACAATATAGAAATCGAGAGGTGATAGTATAGTGGCTGTCAATAATATTGACAGCACTATCCTTTTATTTGTTTTAGACATCATTTAGTTAGAAGTTATATGTTGTACTTAATCTAAAGTTTCGAGGTGATTCAGGTCTCCAATAATAGAATCCTCCAGAATGAGAGCCTCCATTATATAGGTAAGTATCTAATAAATTGTACACATTTAGATTTATTCCTAATCGATCTTTGCTCCATGACAAAGCTGCATCTAGTCTGAAATAGTTTGGCAGTTTCTCAGCCCCTCTTTCACCAAAGGACCATGTCGAACGATCTGCCATATACATAGCTCCTGCAGATATACCTAAGTTCTTTAATGCGCCTTCTTGAAAACGGAAGTTTAGCCAAGCATTAAGTGTATGTTTGGCAAAACCAGACAGAGGTGTTCCTTTTTCATAGAGAGTGGTCGATTTAGTTATTTTAGAGTCTGTGAAAGCATAATTCGTTATCAAGTTTAATCCTTTAACGATTTCCCCTTTGAGATCAAATTCTATTCCTTGTGTTTTAGTTTGTCCAAATTGGAGAACATAGTTCTCGCCTACCACATTGTCTGGATCCTTAGATAGTTGATTGTTCTTCATTATTCGATACACAGATAATGATGTATTCCATCTGCCTTCTTTCCATTCTTTTTTGATTCCTAGTTCCATATTATTTCCTGTCAAAGGTTTCACTTTAGCTCCACTTTTTAGTTTTCCCAACTGAGGCATAAAAGTTTTATCATAGAGAGCATATATAGCCATATAATTGTTGATGGAATAGTTTAACCCTACTCTAGGTGTGAACTTTCGATTTTCTGCTATAGCACCATAAGCGTTTTCT
>JASLEN010000469.1 GCA_030151105.1 Dysgonomonas sp. | reverse complement strand
TTTGCCCCTATTGCAACACGTGGCTTGTCTTTTCTGTCTTGGCGAGCCCATCCAAAGTAAGGGATAACAGCAACAATAGAACGAGCCGAAGCACGTTTTGCAGCATCAATCATCAATAACAATTCCATCAAATTATCAGAGCTAGGGAACGTTGACTGCACCAAAAACACTTGGCGCCCACGCAGCGACTCCTCATAAGACACAGAGAACTCTCCGTCTGCAAAGTGATCTACAATCATGTTACCTAGAGGACAACCCAAATTTTCGCAAATTTTTTCAGCTAAATAACGAGAGTTTGTCCCAGAAAAGATTTTGAAAGGCAATTCTTCCATTTCAGAAAAGATTTTTTTAGAGTAAGTTTATAATCAAAGGATTTCTTCCTTTATTTTAAAGCTACAAAATTAATAAAACATTTAATGATATATGCCCTTAAAATTAATTTTGTTGTGCACAATCTCGAAGTTAGGCATGTACTTATTTCTCATTTTTGACTTACATCAATGAAAAGCAATCAAAACTCAAGTACCTTTGTGCAAAATTTCACAAATACAACATTTATTGTTCTCAAAACGTTCATAGAAACAAAGACGATATTAAAATGACACTTATACAATTGTTCAAAGGGCTCAAACCCTACGTTTATCCCTATAGATGGTTAGTTGTTTTCACACTTATCCTCACCTTGATTGGCTCGTTTGCAGCACAGGTCAATGCTTGGGTGTTGAGATACACAGTTGACTCTGTTGCCGAATTGCTAGATCAGCACAAGGGACTTGAAGAGGGAATCAGCATATTGGTAACCATCTCTGTCATTCTATTGGCTAAAGAAGTCGTAAATACACTCATCCAATTTGGACACAACTTTTATGGTGAAAAACTACGCATCTATGTTTCCAAAGATTTAGCACAGGCAGTGATCGAAAAAATATTGACTTACAAATTAGCATTCTACAATTCGGGAGGAAATCAAGCGGGAAAATTACAAACAAGAATAGACCGAGGTGTAGAATCAATCACTCGCCTTGTCCAGAATTTCTTTATCGACATACTGCCATTGTTTGCAAACTCTGTAGTTGCACTAATCATCATGTTCAATGCTAATTTATACGTTGGATTAGTCGGTTTAGCTATTATCCCCATATATATAGTTGTTAGTGTAAAACAAGCTCAGAAAATGAGTGGTGCACGAACTATGATAAAAGAATTGCGTGAAAACAAGAGCCAAGGGATTCTTAGCATCCTCAATTCCATTACAGTCATCAAATCATTCATCAGGGAGCAGATTGAAGAAGAGAAGCAAATGAAGTTGCAACTAGATCTTACGAGTAATCAAATGAAAATACGTCGTATGAGTTTCCTATTCAATGGGGCAAAAAGCTTTATTGAACAGATTGGTGTTGTCATTATCATTATTCTTACGACATACTTCGTACTCATCGGCGAAATGACCATTGGAGCTATTATGTTCCACATTCTTCTTTTCAACAACGTGACTGCCCCAATACGCCAATTACATCGAATATATGACCAAATGAACGATGCTTTGATTTACTCCGAAGCCTTCTTCAAAATAATGCATGCAGATGAAATGACCGAGCAATCGGGAGAGAATAAACCTGAAATAGTCAATGGCCATTTCCTAGTACGAACAATGGACTTTACCTACCCAGACAACAAAGAAAAGACACTGAAAAATATCAACTTAGAGATCCGACCAAATAAAATCACAGCACTTGTCGGACTTTCAGGTGCTGGGAAAAGCACGCTGATAAATCTTCTTGACAAATTCTATGAGCCAGATAACGGAGAGATTCTCCTAGATGGAATCAATTTGCAGGATTATGATACAACATACCTCCGAAGCAATATTGGGCTCGTACTTCAAAAAAATCATATTTTCAATGGAACAATAGAAGAGAATATTCGCTACGGAAATCCAAATGCGACCATGGAGGAAGTAATAGACGCAGCTAAAAAATCCTACATTCACGATCAAATCGAGAATTTACCGAATAGCTATCAAACTTCAGCTCTTGCCTTATCAGGAGGACAACAACAAAAAATAGCGATAGCTAGGATGTTTTTAAAGAATCCTCCTATCATTTTCCTAGACGAGCCAACAGCCAGCTTAGATGCTGTATCTACCGAGCAAATAAAGAATAGTTTGGATGCAATAAAGAAAGATAGGACTGTCATTATTATCTCTCATAGCATTTCACAGATTATAGATTCTGATAGAATATACGTAATGAAAGAGGGTGAAATTGTAGAATTTGGGACACATGAAGAAATCTATAAAATGAAAGGAACATACACTGATATCTTCGATGCAATGGCTAGAAGCCTCAATATTGATAAGATATCAAAGACCCTAGAATAAAATACTTGCTAGCAACAACTATCGAAGTAACGCTAGCAATCTTTCTTTCACAACATAGCAAGCTCCTATCACTCCACTTTGCGCACCTGTGGTAGAAAGTTTTATTTCCACATCTCTATTTACTAGACTCACAGAATGCTTGCGAATAGAGGCTTGAATAGGTAGCAGCACAAAATCATTCAATTGCGCAAAGTCGCCACCAATAATCAATGTTCCTGGATTTAGAAGATTTATAAGCATCGCTAAATATCTACCCATCTTGTCACATTGTTCAGTTATCAAATCAAGGCAGAGACTATCTTCTAATTCCATAGCTCCAAATAAAATGTCTTTATGTGGCTGTCCACTATCATTGATTGCTACTAAGGACTGCCTTCCCTTCTCGATTTCATCGGCAAATTGTCGGACTAAAGACCATCCTGAAACCTCAGTCTCTAAACATCCTTCTTTACCACAATAACAAAGTTTGTGATTATTAAAGATTGGGCTATGACCAAATTCTCCTGAATATCCAGACTTACCATAGAAAAGCTTACCATTGATAATAATACCAATACTAACACCCCAGTCATAGTTCAAGAAAATAACATCCTCTTCTGCGCCAATATCACCTTGAGCATATTCAGCCCATGTCATAGCACGAGTGTCATTTTCTAAGAATGTAGGCAATCCTATCCTTTGAGATAACTCCTCTGCAAAAGGCTTAGCCTCATTGAAGAATGCCTTGTGTCCTATTCCCTCTTCTGAATTGATACGACCCGCCACACTCACGCATGCCCCAAGTACTCTATCTTTATCCACGCCTGAACGTGCAATAAAGGATCTCACCTTTAGAGCCATTTCATCGAGAGACTTAAAGTTTTCTTCTAGCACAAAAGGCAACTTTAGCTCACAGGCTACAAAATCATTTTTAATATTCTGCAAGCCCATTGATATGGTCGTCCTACGAATCTCGATCCCCAATAAGTAACCACTTGTAGATACTATACTATAGAGCGATGGTCGGCGACCTCCGCTATTGGCTACCTTACCTATATCTTCGATAATATTGTCTGACAACAATTCGTTGACAGCTTTTGTAACAGTAGGAATACTTGACTGAATATT
Organism: Dysgonomonas sp.; assembly: GCA_030151105.1. Classification (GTDB taxonomy): domain Bacteria; phylum Bacteroidota; class Bacteroidia; order Bacteroidales; family Dysgonomonadaceae; genus Dysgonomonas. The sequence continues at coordinate 2,052 of JASLEN010000469.1, read as the reverse complement.
GAGACTGAGATCGGCAATAGTAGAATCACCTTGCACCAGCAAACTCTTGATAATGGACTGCTTAAGCACATGCCATTTAACCCCCGAAAGGGAGTCATCTTTACTATCTCTGAATAATGAACTGAAAGACATAAGGCTACTTATTAAAAAGATTTCAATTATAGAACAAATATAAGGTATATATCAGAAAACAAAACACATATTCTTTAAATAAATAAAAAAAGAGCTGATGCGAAACACCAACTCTTATATATCTTGTAAAATTCTAATTACTTAGGATCTACCCAATCTCCATGCTCTTTGATAAGTGACACAAGTCTATCCACAGCCTCTTCTGACGGAATATTCTTCTCTACACAATCTTTACGTTTGTAGAGAGATATTTTTCCTTTTTCGGCTCCTACATAACCATAGTCAGCATCAGCCATCTCTCCAGGACCATTTACGATACAGCCCATCACTCCAATTTTCAGATGAGAAAGGTGAGATGTAGCACTCTTGACTTTTGCTACAGTAGTTTGTAGGTCGAATAAAGTACGACCACAGCTAGGGCAAGAAATATATTCTGTTTTACTGGTTCTAATACGTGATGCTTGCAAGATTCCAAACATATAAGCATCTACATCCGACTGAGCAATTTCTCCCTCATTATCTAGTAGAATACCATTTCCAAAACCATCTAAGAGTACTGTACCAAAATCAATAGCTGATTTTATTTGTAAATCTTCAGGTAAGTTTTCTTTATAAATTCTTTTCAGAATGACTGGAGTTTCAATTCCATTATTCAATAACTTATGAATTGCAGCACGGTGCTCTCCCACTCCGTTAGCATGAGTAGTTGCAAGTAGCAAAACAATATCTTTATTTGCCTTCAAAAGAGAAACCACATCGTCTGAAATCTCCGAATATGAAAGCTCTAAGAATTTAATATTTGAGCCACACCCTTCGAAATCATTCAAATTTTGGATTCTAAAGAGGGGATAAGTATTTGGCTTATTTTCCCAACCTTCGAAATCAATAATTACAGGTTTTGCAAGAGGAGCATTAGCTGGCAAAGATTTCCCTACATAAATGTAATCTGGAAGAAAATGCACATTAAATTTGAAATCGCCATTCGTTCTGTTAGAAATTACGATTGGTAAATTTTCATCGCCAATATTAGCTACGCTATATGTTTTTCTTCTTTCAGTAGAGTAATGAGAAAAGTCTTTATTCATCTCTCCCTTTATTTCGGGATGCCCTGCTCTACTCACTACATAATCTACTATTTTGCGAGCTACTGGAATTTCTAAATGAGGATCTTCACTCAACGAAACTCGAATAGTATCTCCAATTCCATCAGACAAGAGAGAACCAATTCCCACCGCAGACTTGATACGTCCATCCTCTCCATCTCCAGCCTCTGTCACTCCTAAGTGTAGAGGGAAATGCAAGTCTTCAGCATCCATTCTCTCGATAAGGAGGCGTACTGCATGAGCCATTACCACTGTATTGGACGTTTTCATCGAGATAACGATATCTCTAAAGTCCTCCTCAATACAAATATGCAGAAACTCCATGCAAGATTCAACCATTCCTTCGGGAGTATCACCATAGCGGCTCATTATTCTGTCGGAAAGTGATCCGTGATTGACCCCTATTCTTATTGCAGTCTTATTTTCCTTACAAATATCTATAAGTGGAACAAGTTTAGCTCTTATTTTGTCTATTTCTTGAGCATACTCCTCATCAGTATATTCGAAAACAGCAAAGGTCTTCACTCTGTCCACAAAGTTACCTGGATTCACCCTCACTTTTTCCACATGCTTTGCCGCTGATTCGGCAGCACGAGGATTGAAGTGAATATCAGCAATCAAAGGCGTTTCATAGCCTCTTGCACGCACAGCCTCTTTGATATTCTTGAGATTTTCTGCCTCTCGCACACCTTGTGCTGTCAAACGCACATAGCTTGCTCCTGCATCTGCAATTTTGATTACTTGTTCTACACTTGCCTCTGTGTCATTGGTGTTGGTGTTGGTCATTGACTGTACACGAACAGGATTATCTCCACCA
>JASLEN010000495.1 GCA_030151105.1 Dysgonomonas sp. | reverse complement strand
CAATCTTACCTCTATGATGCAGAGCATTTTGTAACTCCTCGTGGATACTATCGTGAGGGGAGAAATGAGGATGTGAAGATTGGACAAGATATTATGATTCGCAGTTTTAGAACTATAGAAAGCGAATTGAAGAATAAAGATATTCCATTAGGCAAAAAGTGGGCTATGCTTCATGCCATCCACACTACTGCGGATTTTGATATGGAGAATATTCTCTATACGGATGAAGATGCAGTAGAAAGAATTTACACTCAATTTGCTCAACAAAAAGTGAAAACGATTATCACCGATGTAACGATGGTTGCTTCTGGTGTTCGCAAAGGTGCTTTGGAGCGTTTGGGGATTGAGGTGAAATGCTACTTGAATGATGAGCGTGTGGCTGAAATGGCTAAAGCTAAAGATATTACACGTTCTCAGGCTGGTATTCGTTTGGCAGTGGAGGAGCATCCAAATGCGTTATTTGCTTTTGGTAATGCGCCAACTGCATTGATCGAACTTTGCGAATTGATCCGTAAGGACAAGGCTCAACCCGTAGGGATTATTGCAGCACCAGTTGGTTTTGTGAATGTTAGAGAGTCTAAGCATATGACTAAGCCTTTCAAGGATGTTCCAAAATTGATAGTAGAAGGTCGAAAAGGAGGAAGCAATTTGGCTGCTACTTTGGTCAATTCGATTCTTACTTTCGATGATGCAGCACAATTGAAACCAGGTAGAGACCTATAAACAAATAAGAATGGAGAAACCAAAACTAAGTCCCATCATGCTTGCGGGCACAGGGAGCGATGTTGGAAAAAGCATAATTGCATCGGCATTTTGTCGCATCTTTTTGCAAGATGGCTATCATCCTGCACCATTCAAGGCACAGAATATGTCGCTCAATTCGTATGCCACGCCCGATGGTTTCGAAATTGGTAGAGCACAAGCTGTTCAGGCAGAAGCTGCTGGAATAGATTGCCATACGGATATGAATCCTCTGTTGCTGAAGCCTTCAGGAGAGAAAATTTGTCAAGTGGTTTTGAATGGAAAACCAACAGGCAATCAAAGTGCTTATGAATACTTCAGAAAAGAGGGTAGAGCAGAGCTTCGTGCGGCGGTAAATTCGGCTTTCGATAGGTTGCAAACCAAGTTCAATCCTATTGTAATGGAGGGTGCTGGCAGCATTTCGGAAATCAATTTGCGTGAGGTCGATTTGGTGAATATGCCGATGGCAATGCATGCCAATGCAAATGTGATTTTGGTGGCAGACATAGATAGAGGTGGAGTATTTGCATCGGTTTATGGCTCCATAATGTTGCTTACGGAGGAAGAACGAAAATATATAAAAGGTATTCTAATTAATAAATTTAGAGGTGATATTCGTCTCTTCGAGTCGGGTGTCAAGATGTTAGAAGACCTCTGCAAAGTACCTGTAGTGGGTGTTGTACCTTATTATAAGGATATCCATATCGAAGAGGAAGACTCTGTAACACTACAAACTAAGAATGTGCAATCGGCTCATGGCAAGGTCAATATTGCTGTGGTGCTTTTGCATCACATGTCCAATTTTACAGATTTCAATGTTTTGGAGCGAGACCCTCGTGTCCATCTCTATTATACCAATAACACGGATGAGGTAGAGAATGCGGATATTATTCTCATTCCAGGGACTAAAAGCACCATTGCAGATCTGTACGAGCTGAGAAAGAATGGGGTTGCTCAAAGCATCATCAGAGCACATAAATCAGGTGCAACAGTGGTTGGTATTTGTGGTGGTTATCAGATTATGGGGCAAGAAATTTGTGACCCTCTGGAGGTAGAAAGTAACATACAGCGATTGCCTGGATTGGGACTTTTGCCTGTGACTACAAATATTGAAGGAGAGAAGAAAACCTGCCAAGTGGAGTTCCAATTTTTAGACAAAGAGGGCATTTGCAAAGGCTACGAAATTCATATGGGAGTAACCCAACCTGTAGAAAATGCAATTGAATCTCCTGTCAATTTCATTGAAGGCAACAAGACTGATGGCTACTTCGTAAGCAATAAATGTTTTGGTACATATATGCATGGAGTGCTAGATAATCAGGTGGTTGTAGATTGTTTATTGGCTCCTTATGCCGATAAGATTACAGATATTCCTTTCGATTATCAAGCTTTCAAGGAAGAGCAATACGATAAATTGGCAGATCATGTTCGTGCTCATGTAGATATGGATTTGATTTATAAAATAATGAAAAATGATTGACGGACACGGCGACGATATTCATAAATATGGAGATAAGATTGTTAGCAATTTTAGCTCCAATATTTATGGCAAACAAGATATGTCTTTGCTGCAAGAATATTTGTGTACGCAGTTGAGAACAATCCATTCCTATCCCGAACCAGATGCACATTCACTTGCTGAAATTTTGGCTGAAAACCATAAAATAAATGTAGATAATATTCTTATTTCTAATGGCGCTACTGAGGCTATTTATCTAATTTCTCAGGCTTTTGGAGGAAGCAAAACAACGATTATTGTTCCTACCTTCAGCGAGTATGAGGATGCCTGTGCCATTAATAAACATCAGCTGCATTATTGCGCTCAATTACAAAATGTTGAGATAGATACAGATTTGGTTTGGATTTGTAATCCCAATAATCCGAATGGCAAAATATATAGTATAAATGAGTTGAAGGACTTGGTAAAAAGCCGTCCTAATACGACTTTCGTTTTCGAGCCAAACTATTGGGGCAAAGATTTGCCTGTAAATAAAGGGCGCTATAATTTTGATCAACTCAAATATGTGTATTATCGAAATTTGGATGTAAGTTTTGA
>JASLEN010000421.1 GCA_030151105.1 Dysgonomonas sp. | reverse complement strand
GTCTTGGTCAGCATAAGAAATATTAAGAATTGTTTGATTTCTAACTCTCTTCCAAGGTTGTTGTGTAACATTAAGATTTAATGAGTATCGATCTAAGTCTGTACCCTTCAAAATCCCTTCCTCTCCATAATACCCTAAACTCAAGCGATAGTTTAGTTGTTCAGAACCTCCACGTATCGCCAAGCTATAATCTTGTACAATACCTGATTGATAGAACATTCCTTGATAATCAGCATTATTATTGAACATTGGGTTTAAACTATCTGTGAGAAAGATTGGTAAATCATCTCTCATAGCATTGTAGCTCCACCATTGGTTGATCAAGCCCATTTTCATTCTACGTTCTGCTGTTCCTATAGGTGTTTTAGTCAATTGGGGACGTATAGTAGTTCCAATATTAGCTTTCACAGTTACAGTCATTTTTCCAGCTATTCCTCCTTTGGTTTTGATGATGATAACACCATTAGCACCACGAGAACCATAAATAGCCGCAGCAGAAGCATCTTTCAAGATATCGATAGACTCTATATCTTCCACATTTAAAGAAGTCAGGAAGTCATTGTTGGTTTTTCCGTATCCTGCTACTTCTTCTAGCGTAGTTGGCACTCCATCAATAACGTATAGAGGATTACTAAACTCGTTAGCCTCACCTAAGTTACCAGACATAACAGCATTACCTCTAATTTGGATAGCTCCCATTCCTCCAGGTGCTCCTCCTAAACCGATAGCTGTTACCCCAGTTGCTTTACCTGCCAATAAGTCGGTTAAGCTAGCTGATGGAAGGTTCTCGATATCTCTAGATCTCACACTAGATACAGAACCTGTTGTAAACCTTTTCTGAACAGCTTGATAACCAACGATTACAACTTCATCCAGATCAGAGTCAGCAGTTTTCATTATTACGTCAATTTTTGATCGCCCATCTACTGCTATTTCTACAGTTTGATAGCTAATAAATGAAAATTGGAGTGCAGGTGTCTTCCCTGAAACTTGAATAGTATAATTACCATTCATATCTGTTACTGTTTTTGTTTTAGTCCCTTTCACTGCTACTGACACTCCAGCCAGTGGACCCAAGTTATCAGAACAAGTACCAGAAACTGATAAACTCTGTGCTCTTAAGTCTCCTCCTAGCCCAAATAGCGAACAGAAGAAGATAAGAAAAGTTAAAAATGTTTGATGATTTTTCATAGAAATTTAATTAGAATAGATTAACACATCATATTTACGAATAAATTACAAAGCCGTATTTTGTTTTTATAAGTAATAGTACACTTTAGCACATAATAGATGAGTATAAATTATAATTGGACTGATTATCCAAATCTAATGAGAACAAATAAGAGGATTTTCATATACATTTTGTTTTAATTAATTCATTAATGTAATGATAATAAGGAGCTCAAAGTCAACGGTTATATTCATACAGATAGCTGTTTAGAATATATAGTTTAGATATAAATAAGTAAAGCTAGGTCATATAATTTAGTATATTAATTTTTAGAACTTATAATTTTAGCTATAGCGTTTGAGTACTATTAAAATTAACGATAGTTCGCATTAATGCATACAGCACACCGACATGTGTTGTAAAAATACAATATTAATCAACAAAAACAAATAAATTATAAAATTTGTAACTCCATAGAGCCTGATTAAATTTTGTTCAACAATAATTTTAAAAGAGCTTTTGGAGTTCCTAACTTTTTTTGTACAAATAGTTAAGCGACATTGTTAATATTCTGTTTTCTGTATTTGTTGTTAAATTCTTCAATGGTTTGATAGCCTAGATATGAATACCTTCTTTGCTTTCTGTACCATATTTCACTGTACTCAAAAATTCTATCTCTCATCTGTTTTGCTCCAACAAGTTTAGTTCCATAGATCAATTCTGTTTCAGGGATTTGAAGAAACTTTCTGCCACAGCATTATCCCAACAGTTCCCAGCTCTACTCATTGACTGAACCATATTATAGGACTTCAAAGTGTTTCTAGTTGCTTTAGAAGCATATTCAGTACCTCTATCTGAATGAAATATCATCCCATCGTTAAGATTATATTGCTGCCCAACCTTGTTGATAGCTGCTAAAACAGTGTCTTTTGTTTTCATATTATTGCTTAAATTCCAAGCTATAATATCTCGATTAAACAAGTCCATAACAATTGTTAGATACAAGAAACCACCTTTTGTTGGAATATAGGTGATGTCCGAAACGCACTTTTTTAACGGTGAAAAAGAACAAAAGTCTTGATTCAGTATATTATCAGCCACTAGTTCCTTGTGATTGGAGTCTGTGGTCACCCTGAGCTTTCGAACTAGTTTGCTTTTCAAGCCCATCTGTTTCATGCATTTAGCAACTATTGGTCTTGATACCTCTGTGCCAGTTCTACATAATTCTTCTTTGATACGTGGACTCCCATAGCGTCCTTTAGCTTGTAAATAAGCAGCCTGAATCTTTTCTTTTAAAACCTTCACTTGCTCTTTACGCTCACTTTTAGGCTCTTTTAGCCAATAATAATAACTACTTCGAGATACTTTTAAGACTCGACACATGATCTTGGGTACGCCATCTAAATCGATATTTGTTTATGAATCGATAGATTAGACATCACTCCTGGAAATGATGCCCATAGCCTTTTTTTAAATCTCATGTTCTTGTTGTAGACGTGCATGCTCTTTCTTGAGCTGAGAAAATGCTTTAGCATCCTCACTGACTGCTGTATTACCATTGTCAGGGAAGCTCTCAGAACCTTTGAGCTTATACTGGCTTCGCCAACTATAGAGTTGTTTTACTGAGATTCCCAATTCACGAGCAAACTGAGTCATATTATCTCGTTCATAACTCAGCTTAACTGCATTTTCTTAAAACTCTCGGTCGTATACTTTTCTTTGTTTCATTGGATAAAGATAGTTTTTATCCCTTAACTGTTTGTGCGGGTAAAGTTAGCAAGTCCAATCGAACACAAATGGTCAAAATAGCAAGCATAAAACAATTGTTGAATAAAATCCCAACAGCTTCTAAATTCTAGCGAATACCTAAATACAAACGAGGCTGTTCCATAAGTGGAAACAGCCTCGTTCTGCTATATATTTTTTCTGTTTTTGTATTTCTACATTTATTTTGACTCTTCGCCAAAGTCGGCTTGTTGTTTTTCTACTTCACGCAAACTGTCATTATTGGCTACAGTTTTGTTTTGCTTTATATTTATTCTGTTTTGATGCTTTTGTTTGGAAGCTTGCTCCATTTCGCTATTACTATACAATAGAGAGATTGGAGAAGATATAGTTTCAATTTCTATTTCTCCAGCCAAAGGTGTTCTACTACCTTCAAGTAAGGTACTGGCTCTTATTTTAATTTTGCCAGCTTTTGTACTTGCTCTTACCAATATAGGAGCAGTTCCCCAACGAGTAGGTGTAGGGTTGGCTAAAATACTTTCATCTCCTATCAGTTCACCTTCTCCTTCTATTTCAAACTTGATAATATCGTTATTGAATCGTTTGATGTATCCCTTTCCATCAACAACAGCTGCTATAACTGTAACAAAGTCAGAACCATCTGCTGTTAATGATGTACCTTCATTATCTACCCAAAGTTTAATCCTGGTTGGTCTTCCAGCATTCACTACTTTATCCGTAGCTACTAACTTACCATCTATATATCCTTCTGCAATCATAGACACTTCAAGCGGTGAGCCATCAGGTTTAGACCTGTATTTAGTTGTCATAAAGTCGTACACATCTTTTATCACTATAGAAGGAGATGCCAAGTTGTTTTTAGTATCGACTTTTTTTGTATAAGTATATTTCACCTCTCCTTCGTTAAAGGTAAAGCGCACTTCATCACAGTTGGAATAGATAGTTACATCTTTGCTAGAGCTTGGGGTCATTTCATGAGCAATATAAACCATTGGCCCTGCATTGGCTATGGGATGACTTAGCTTCGGATTCCTTTGCGATTGGAACATGTAATAAGAATATTTTGGTTGACGAAAAGCATCCATTACTCCACCATAAAATGGATCTGGATGATAGCCTCTTTGATGATCAAAAGAGTGCCACAATGTACCTCCTATATGTGTACGAGGGGCATTCTTTAGAGCTGTGTAGCTTGTTTGTGAATATCCTGGATAGCCCTCATAATGCTTTGCTTGCAGAAGCATTGCATGCTCTCCCCATGATCTAGCTATACGGCTTGATGAGTTTTGAGCTGACCAATCATCAACATTATCACCCCATTCTCTTGTAAAATAAAACTTGGTTGCATCCATATCCTCATCCTTAGGAGCATAGTAAGTATCTCCACCTACAGGGTGAGCATAGTTAAGTGAGTAGTAGGCACTTCCTTTAGACCATTGGTCGCAAATGGTATGACAGTATGGATAAGGATATTCTTTATGAACCATATCGCTAGCATTTTTAGCAAATTCCTCCGAAAATCTAGTTTCATTTAAGATAGGCTCCCACATCCAAACTGAAGGGCGATTTCTATCTCTACGTACCATTTGTCTTACATCTCTATGTATTCTCTCTTCAAATATTGGGTCATCATTCCAAAACTGCCATCCAGGAATATTCTCTATCAGCAATAGTCCCAACTCATCACATGCATCCATAAAAGCTGGATCTTGTGGATAGTGAGCATTTCGAATAGCTACCATTCCTGCATCACGAAGTTTTTTAGCATCTCTCCAATGAGCATTATTAGATACAGCATGACCTACTATAGCATAGTCTTGATGTCTATTTGCTCCTATTACAGCCTCTGAATAAGGTTCTCCATTTAGAACAAAACCTAAATTGGGTTTAAACTCTATACTCCGAATTCCTATTTTCTGTCTATAACTATCTATTACTTTGCCTTGTGAGTTTTTTACTCTTACTACCATATTATAGAGAGTAGGAGAGTCTGGTGACCATAATTGGACATTTTGGACCTTTAGCGTATGGTTAATATAGCCAGCATTTTGTTTAGATATCTTTGTAGATAAACTCTTTTTAGCAATAGATTTTCCATCAAGAGTTTGTAAATCAAACTCAACTTTGCCACTAAAGGTTGTATTAGTTTCATTTCTCAAATGGAGTTTCAACATTACATCTGATGATGATTTGGAAACATTATCATAGGCGACAAAAAGACCTCCCCCAGCTACTTCGTTCTCATAGTTGGGATCTGTTATATATACCTCATTATGACTTATAAGCCAACAGTCTCGGTATATACCTCCAAAATAGGTAAAGTCTAATACATCTTGAGCTTTACCAGGAGGATAATTAGGATCATCACTATTATCTGCCCACACAGAAATAATATTCTCCTTGTCCCATGATACTGCATCAGTAATATCAACAGAAACAGGGTAATATCCAGTAAAGTGTTCTTTCAATAGTTTACCATTTATATAAATACGGCTTTTACCCATAATAGCCTCAAAATGTAAGAAAAGTTTTTTCCCTTTCAAGTTTTCGTTTAATTTAAGATGCTTTCTATACCAAACTATGCCTTGATAGTTTACACAACCACTAGCATCCAAGGGTAGTAATTCTATACCATCAGGCAAGGAAGTCACTTGCCATTTGCTGTCATCAAAATTTACTTGTTCTGCTCCCTTAATATCTCCAATATGTAGGCGCCATGCAGGATTCATACTGAAAACTTGCCTCTCCGAATTCTCAAGTTGATAAAAACCAGCTGTAGAAAACTCAGGCTGATGTTGAGCTTTTACCATAGTGGATAAAAACCAACTGATAACAAGTAATACAAATGTTAATTTTATATTTCTCATATTTTTGGGGTGTTTTAAAGTTTTGTTCTAAGTTACTCATAACTCAACGAGACGCTCAAATCTTTTTGTTTGTTGACCTCTACACCTGATGTTGAGTATCCTTTCTTTTTGAATACTAGAATATCATTATCTGGAACTTCTACATTATAAATCCCTTTATTATCTGATTTTCCAACTTCTTTATCTAGCAAAGTAGAAAACACAACAACATCGTAAATCAAAGTAGCTTGAATATCTCGCACAGTTCCTCTCACCTTTATCGTTTTACCTTTTTCTCGTTTTATACTTTCCACTTTTTGGTCTAATGACTTAGCCATAATACTACCTACATTGATAGTGTCTCTTTGTAGAATATTATCAGATGCATTACCTACTTGAATTTCAAAGTCGCCAGCTTCTATAAATTTACTATAATTATTGTCTCTAAGATAAAGTTCAGAAATAGGGAATGTTAGAGTTGTAGTTTTTTTCTCTCCCGCTCTCAAGTCTATTTTCTCAAAAGCACGTAAAGATTTCACTGGAGTTACGACAGAACTTACAATGTCTCTTACATATAATTGCACCACTTCCTTCCCATCGTTTTTCCCTGTATTTTGAACATCTACCTTCACTGTCACCACATCTGTCTCATTGTAGTTTTTCTTTTCAACTTGAAGATTAGTCATTTCAAAGGTAGTATATGACAATCCGTGCCCAAAATTCCACAGATTGGTAGGAGACGAAAACACATAGTCACGTCCCGACTTACCATACTCTCCATGTCTTTTATAAAAGCCCTTGTCACTTGGAAAATGATTGTAATAAGCAGGAAGATGACCTGTAGAACGAGGAAACGAGAATGTTAAATGTCCTGATGGATTTACATTGCCAAACAGGATATCAGCAATAGATTCTCCTGCTCTTTCTCCAGCATACCATTGTGTAACAATAGCAGGAATATTCTCTTTTTCCCACTCAATTGTAAATGGTTTGCCCGTAACCAAGACTAGCACAACAGGCTTGCCTGTTGCATGCACAGCCTTGATAAGATCTCCTTGTACCCCAGTCAAATTAATATCGTGCAAGTCAAATCCTTCTCCTGTTGTTGTGCTCGAATAGTCTCTAGCAAGTGATGCACTTGCACTTCCACAAAAAATGATAGCCACATCACTCTTCTTAGCCGCTGCTACAGCCTCGGGAATCATATCTGTGCTCAAAGACATCATATCAGCCCCTTGAGCATAATTGAGAGTAACACTATTTCCTAATAGATTTTTTAAGCCTTGCAGTGGTGTAATACCATCTTTGTTTTGTCTACTCCAAGTATAATCTCCAAATTGAACTTGATCCGCATTTGGTCCTAAAACAGCTATCGATTTTAGTTTATTCTTGTTCAAAGGCAATAAGTTATTCTCATTTTTCAATAATACTGTTGACTCATCAGCTATCTTGCGAGATAGTGCCACACTTTCTGGAGTATGCATTTCACTATTAGTATATTTCTCGCCATAGGGATCCTCAAATAGTCCAGCTTCAAACTTTGCCTTCAACACTCTAGCTACAGCTGTGTTCAAGACTTTCACATCTAGCCTTCCACTTTCTATCAATCCTTTTATTGCCGGATATGAACTGCTTGATGCCTCCACATCTAGTCCAGCAGTTAAAGCTTGTATAGCTCCTTCTTCTTTATCTTTGGCTGTTTTATGAAAGTATTCTAACATCCCAATAGCTCCCCAGTCAGAATAAACATATCCTTTGAAGCCCCAATCATCACGAAGAATTTCAGTCATCAAGTAATGAGATGCTGAATTGGGAATATGATTCCAAGAGTTGTAGCTGGACATTACTGCCATAATCTTAGTATTCTTCACCACCATTTCAAATGGTTTCAGATATACATCCAACAGATCTCTAACACCACACTCTACTGATGCTAAGTTTAGTCCTCCTAGTGGATTACCATGAGGTCCATAGTGTTTTAGCATAGGTGCAATACCGTTGTCAACATATCCGTTCACTTCAGCAATAGCCATCAAACCATTCATATATGGATCTTCTCCATAGCTTTCTTCCACACGTCCCCAACGCAAATCTCTTACTACATCTATACATGGGGACAACACTTGTCTAAGACCTTGAACATGTAAATCTCTAGTTGTCATTGCAGCTCGTTGGTAAGCTAAATCAGGATTAAAAGTGCTTCCTAGTGCTATATTTTGAGGAAAAATAGTTGACCCCTCATGTACTGATCCATGAAGTGACTCCCCAACTGTAAATACAGGAATACCTAGACGAGTATTTTCGACCATATGCTCTTGAATTGTTCGCATATGTTTACTCAGATTACTACTGGTTAAAGGAAATCCATCCACAAAACCAATAGCAACACCATTGGCTGTATGAGTTTTCAGTTTTTCCAAGTCTAGCTCTTGTTCATTGAATAGATACCAAGATGTAATATGTCGTATCTGAGCCACTTTTTCATCTATAGTCATTCTGTTTAGCAAATCTTCAACTCGTTCGTCTGTTGAATATTTTGCCTGTTTATAGATTGGAGTTTGAGCACTCAAACTCATTGCCACAAAACTACAGAAGATAAGTGCTTTTGAGCGTAATCTTATTTTCATGGTTATATCTTTATATATGTTAGATTAAAATTAATTTACTTCTTATACACTATTTGTCTTGTTCCATCCCAAGCTACAGCTTCTACACGGGTAGCTCCTTTCGGGAAACGAACCAGAGTGGATGTGTTTTCATGTGATCCTGCTCCTCCAAAGGCTATTTTTACTATTTCATTGCCTTGATAGGTTTCAAACGCAACTGCATTTTGCCATACAGAATGATCTATAGTCAATGTATTTTCACCTTTAGTTATACCCTTGTTCAATTTACCTTTTAGAGGTAGTTGATTTTTATAGTAACTAACACTATTTGCTGTTATATAATGAATTACAGGTGTAGCAGGCTTCTTGTATTTTGAGGTATATCTCTTTACTGCAGCAATATCCGCTTCTGTAATTGTCATTTGAGAACAAGTGTAGTCATCTACCCAAAGGTCAATTGGAGCCAAGATTCCTGACATTTCAAAAAAGTCTGTCAAGTCTGTTTGAGTCACATCACAAGCCTGTTTCACAAAGTTGAGTTGAGCTTCTGCTGCATCCTTTGGTTCTTTTTCATTATCAATGGCTCTGATATAAATATCAGCATAAAAATCGGGTTGATACCAAGTATTACCCTCACCTGCTACCACATGATAAAGCTGTAATTGCCATAGTGGAACTAATTTCACAAAGTGATCTCCAC
>JASLEN010000390.1 GCA_030151105.1 Dysgonomonas sp. | reverse complement strand
GGGACACAAGCCGTTTTTAGTTCTCTCGGACTATTTGACCAAGCGTGGAGTTGCAGTCTTGCGTTTTGATGATAGAGGTGTTGGCGAGTCAGAAGGCAATTTTTCAAAGAGTACAACAAGCGATTTTGCTACAGATGCTTTTGCCGCAGTTCAATATCTAAAATCAAGGAAAGAAGTAGATGCTCGTAAAATAGGTTTGATTGGTCATAGTGAGGGTGGTGTCATTGCGATTCAATTGGCAAGTCAATATCCTAATGATATTTCTTTTATTGTATCTATGGCTGGAGTGGCTGTGTCAACCAAAGAATTGACTCGTTTCCAATCTAAAGAGGCATTAATAGCAGCTGGTGCGCCAATAGCGGCAGCGGAGCAGAATCAGAGTATGGCAATGGCACTAATTGATCTTGTTGAAAAACATGACGATGAATATTTGAGGTTGAATGCTCGTAAATTGGTGGCGAATATTCTGCCTGTTGAAGACCGAAATGAGGACTTAGAAAAGAGACTAGTAGATGAATTAGCCCGTCTGTCTTCACCATGGTTTCGTGAGTTGTTAGCGTATAATGCGATCAATGATTTACGAAAAATTAAAGCTGATGTACTTGCTCTCAATGGAGACAAAGATGTGCAAGTGGATGCAAAAAACAATTTGGAGGCTATCAATAAGAATTTGATAAATGCAAAATCGAAGAAGATAATAAAGTATCCAGATCTCAATCATTTGTTCCAGACTTGTACCACTGGTTCGGCTACAGAGTATGCTACGATTGAAGAGACAATCTCCCCCAAAGTATTGAATGATATTGCGGATTGGATAACTAGCTTGAAGTAGAAATACGAAATTTGTTAAAATATAAAGATGAATAGAAATAACTTTTCTGTTCATCTTTTTGCGTTTATAATATTTATCTTTGCAGCAAATATTTACTTCACTCAATGAATACTCCTAATCTTATTACTCCAGAGCTTAAGCGAATCCGCCTAGCTATATTTTCTCTCTATTTCGCTCAAGGCTTATGTTTCTCTAGCTGGGCTAGTCGAATTCCCAGTATAAAAACCGCCTTAGGTTTGGGAGATGGGGCATGGGGAACAATTCTATTGATGATTCCTGTGGGGCAAATCTGTGGAATGACACTATCTGGATTCTTAGTATCAAGAGTGGGGAGTAAGAATATTTTACCTTTTGCTCTTCTGGCTTATGTGCTGTCCTTGTTACTAATTGGGATGTCATCATCAGAATATACTTTAATAATGAGCCTTATTGCATTTGGATTTACCGCCAATTTCTGTAATATTTCGGTTAATACACAAGGAGTAACTATCGAAGCGCAATACCAAAAGTCTATTATGGCATCCTTTCATGGAGGTTGGAGTCTTGCAGGATTTGTCGGAGCTGCAATTGGTCTGCTGATGATTAATATTAACTTCTCTCCTTTTCACCATTTCATCGTTGTTTCTATCGTTATAGCTTTCATCTATGTGGCAAATTACAAATACTTACAAGCTGATATCAAGAAAGCGCGAAATAAATCAGAAGGGTCTAAAAAGCAAAAGCCTGAAAAATTCCTTTTTCTACTCGGAATCATCGCTTTTTGTGGGATGGCTGCCGAGGGAGCAATGGCAGATTGGAGTGGCTTATACTTCAGAGATATTGTAGGCGTTTCTGATAACTTAGTGCCCATTGGTTTTGCATCCTACATGGTAACCATGGCTACAGCCCGTTTTTTAGTGGATGGATTGACCGAAAAGATTGGGCGAAAACGAGTGATTCAATTGAGTGGAACTTTAATCTTTGTAGGCCTGTTTATGGCTGTTGCCTATCCTAGTCTCATTGTTACTACTCTTGCTTTTATGATAATAGGCTTGGGTACATCTAGCATCGTTCCAACAGTATATAGCATTGCTGGACATAAAACGAAGATGTCCACAAGCGTAGCTCTTACAATTGTTTCTAGTGTCAGCTTCTTAGGATTTCTTTTAGGTCCTCCAATAATCGGTTATGTTTCGGCGGCTACCAATCTTCGCTATTCTTATGGAATCATCGGACTTTTAGGAATCTGTATTGTTGCAATCGCCCAGAGTGTGAAAGTGTTGCGAGAAGAGTAAATCTATATTTTACTAGCCCATTCTAACATCACAGAATATACTCTTTCTCTAACTCCTTTTTTAGAGAGAGTGAGGTCATGCTTTCCTCCTTCAATAGGTATAGCGGTTACATTCCCAATGATATTTTTGCCAACGTTTTGTATATCCTCAACATTGAGTACAGCATCCATATTATGCATTTGCTCAATATCAAATTTGTCTGTAATAGTTTGTGTAGAATGCATAAGAAGAATGGGTTCATTTATCTTTACTGATTTCTTCAATTCTTTGTGTCCCATCCGTATTGCTCTTAGCCAACCTAGTGTGATGGGCGGAGGCGTATTAGGTTTCAATTGTAAGTCATACTCCCACTCTCCTTTATAGTCTTTGTGCAAACTTTCTCCGTATTCTTCACTTAATGCTCCAGCAATACTGATGTTAGGAAAATATTTTCCAAAGAAAACGGCGTAGGGTATCATCTTCTTTTTGACCCATGACGACATATTGAACTCATAGAACGGACTATTTAGTATCAGACCATTAAACATGCCTTTATTTGTATTGTCTTTTGCAAATAGGGTTACTATCAGTCCTCCCGTAGAATGTCCCATAAGGATTAGTTTTTCGCTCCCTTCTTCTTTGATGATATCAATTGCCTTAGAAATCTCTTCGTAGTATGATTTCAAGTTCCTGATGTCATTGAAATTTTGATTGCTTCGAAAAGAACGTCCATATCTTCGTAAATCTAAAGCATAAAAATTGATTGCGCTTTCATTAAAATGTAATGCCATTTCTTTCTGAAAAAAATAATCATTGAAGCCATGTATGTACAGAATCGCTTTATCTGTTAGTTTTTCAGTTTGACGTCTTATGAGTGTTGCATAAACCTTGCCCCCGTAATCCTCCTCCAAAGGTATTGTCAACTGCTCTATCTTATCTCCTAATATATCATTCTTCCAATTCATACTTTATTTTGCTTTTAGTGACTTAAAGTTAAGCAATTTCTCGATGAAATAGTAAGAACTAGAGATGGAGTATCTTAGATTTAGAGTAGAGTTATAAACTTAATAATCTAAAAGTTTGCTTCTCATTATACCATTTCTTACATTTATCTATATTAAATATTTTTATTATCAATTTAACTTAATCAATACCAAATGAATTTTCTAAAAAAGACAACTACTGTCATCGCAAGTGCTGTTATAGGTGCTTCTATGTTGACTTCTTGTGGTGAAACCCACAATACACTATCCGAGAAGGAAAAGTCTGAAGGCTGGCAACTTCTTTTTGATGGAACTACAATGAATGGCTGGAGAGACTATAACGGAACAACGCTTACTGAACCTTGGCATGTGGTAGATGGAACTATCCAAGCAAAGGGTGAAGGTAGCGATGGAACGGGATATATTGTAACAGATAAAGAGTATGCAAACTTTGAGTTGCAATGGGATTTTAAACTATCGAAAGGTGGAAATAGTGGAATGCTATACCATGTGGTAGAGCGTCCAGAGTTCAAAGTGCCTTATGTAACTGGTCCTGAATATCAGTTACTAGATGATGAGAACTTTGACGAAACTGATTGGAAACTTGAGGAGTGGCAAAAAATGGGCGTAGATTACGCAATGCATTTGCCAGACAAGTCTAAAATGAAAGTCAATCCTCACGGAGAATGGAATACTGCAAAACTTGTATTCAATAATGGACATGTAGAGCATTGGATGAATGGAGTTAAGATTCTAGAATTTGAGGCATGGACAGAAGATTGGTTCAAGAAGAAAAATAGTGGTAAATGGGAAACTGCTCCAGAATATGGACTATCTTCTGTAGGAGTAATCTGTTTGCAAGACCATGGTTCACCAGCTGCTTTCCGTAACATCAAAATCAAAGAACTACCAGCACAAGAAAGAGAAGTTACTCTTTTCAATGGTAAAGATTTGACTGGTTGGGAAATTGCAGGAACTGAGAAATGGTATGTACAAGATGGGATTCTAGTGTGCGAAAGCGGACCAGATAAACAATATGGATACCTTTCAACTACTGAATATTATCAAGATTTTGATTTGACATTAGAGTTCAAACAAGAAGCTGATGGAAACTCAGGTGTATTTGTTCGTTCGTATGTAGAAGATCCTAAAACGGTGAAAATCAATGGATGGCAAGTTGAAGTAGCTCCATTGAATCTTCATACTGGTGGAATCTACGAATCGTATGGTCGTGGATGGGTGATTAAACCAGAACAAGACAAAGAGAAACACCTTAAAATGGGAGAATGGAACACAATGCGCATTCTAGTGAAAGGTGACCAAGTGACTACATGGCTGAATGGAGAGCAAATGGTGGATTGGAAAGATGACTTGTTTGGAAAAGGAAAAGGTCGTATCTGCTTGCAAATTCACGATGGTGGAGGAATTAAAGTGCTTTGGAGAAATCTAAAACTGAAAACGCTATAATCTGAAAAGATATCAAAATAGAATAAAAGCCGATGAAAACTGATTTCATCGGCTTTTTCTGTTTTATAATGATGTTTTTGTAGAATGAAAAATCAGAACGAATCGCAATGTTTCCTTTTTGTAGTATATTTGTCTTTGACAAAAGAATAAATAGGAGATAAAGAATGAAAATAGCTATCAAATATATAATAGTCACATTATTAGCGGCAGTTGTGGCTAGCTCTTGTGGTACTCCATCTTCTAGCAAGAAAGAAGAAGCAAGGCTACGAAAAAATAAAGCCCCTAATAGCATAGTGTGGGATACTCTGGTCGTAAAAAATAGCCAACCATTAGACGCAAAGGATATCAAGGCATCGTGTTCAATAGAGTTACATTTTATAACTCCTATAGAATTTGGCAATCAGGATGTATTGACTAAAGTTCAAAGAGAATTAGTAAGTTTCGTTCTAGGTGAAGACCATGCAATGAGTGAGGATGCTTTGTCCGAAACCATGACCAATTATGCTGCTAGCTATGTGAATAGCTACAAGAAGGAGGCTAAGAGTCAGCTTGCTTTGTGGACACAAGTGAATGGAAAGGGGGGCTATGCCTACTTCTCGTATGATAAGAAAATAGAAACAAGTGTACTCTATGATGAGGCTGGTTTGATTTCCTATCAAGTGAAAGAGACTGAGCTAAAAGGGGATGAGACTACGACTGTTTCTGTTAAGAATCTAGTTTTAGATCTAAAATCGGGCTCAGTTGTAAACGAGGAAGATATCTTTGTTGATAATGCACTCGAACAGTTGAATAAAATACTTATTTCACAAATAGTAAGAGAAAAGGATGTTGAAAATATTGAGCAACTACAAGAACTAGGTTATTGGGGAGTCGCTGATTTGGAGGCAAATAATAACTTTTATGTAAACAAAGATGGCATAACATATACATTTAGTCCAGCAGAGTATTCTGACGAGAAGCTAGGTGTTTTGAATATTTTTGTTGACTATGATGATTTGCTCGAAGTCTTGAAACCTGCTTCTCCAATTACGATATTGTCAAACGATATTTCTGAATAAAATAAACAGACAAAAAATAATATAATGGATATTATACTCAAATATTTTCCCGATTTAACAGATAAGCAAAAAGAGCAGTTTGCGCAGCTTTACGATTTGTATGTAGATTGGAATTCTAAAATTAATGTCATATCTCGCAAGGATATTGAGAATTTATATACGCATCATGTGCTTCATTCGTTGGGAATTGCCAAACTGATATCTTTTCAGGATGGAACAAAGATAATAGATGTAGGCACTGGAGGGGGATTCCCTGGTATTCCATTGGCGATTCTTTTTCCAGAGTGTAAATTCTTGCTAGTAGATAGTATTGGCAAAAAAGTTTTGACTGTAGCAGGAGGGATTGCAGAGGCTATTGGTCTCAAGAATGTAGAATGTCGCCACACAAGAGCTCAAGAAGTGAAAGAAAAATTCGATTTTGCTGTCAGTAGAGCTGTAATGCCTTTGCCCGATTTGGTGCAAATCGTGAAAAAGAATATCTCGAAAGAGCAAAGAAATGCTTTGCCAAATGGTCTTATCTGTTTGAAAGGTGGAGACTTGCAAGCTGAGATGAAGCCTTTTAAGAAAACGGCAGAGGCCGATGAATTATCAATGTATTTTGAGGAAGAATTCTTTGATACAAAGAAGGTTGTTTACGTTCTAATTTAAGTTTAAATCAAGATTA
>JASLEN010000389.1 GCA_030151105.1 Dysgonomonas sp. | reverse complement strand
CTGGAGAGTTTTCGAGTGGCATTGAATTGAATGCTGTGCAGCGTGCTAACCCAGAGATGCAGAAACGTGCCGCAAATGTGATTCGTGCATTAGCAGAATCAGATGATAACCCCGTAGTATCTATTCACGACCATGGTGCAGGTGGACACTTGAACTGTTTGTCGGAGTTGGTAGAAGATACAGGAGGTAAGATCAGAGTGGACAAACTGCCTGTTGGCGACCCTACTCTATCATCTAAAGAGATTGTAGGAAATGAGAGTCAAGAACGTATGGGCTTACTTGTTCCAGAATCGGCAGTAGAAAGAATAGAGCGTATAGCTGAACGTGAGCGCTCGCCAATGTATGTGGTGGGAGAAACTACAAACGATATGAAGTTTGTATTCGAGCAAGCAGATGGGAAATGCCCTATCGATTTGAAATTAGAAGACTTCTTTGGCTCAGCTCCTAAAACAATAATGGAGGATACTAGCCTAGAAGAATATTATAAAAACCCAGAATACGATATCAGCAAGCTAGACGAATACATCAAAAATGTGCTTCAACTAGAGGCTGTAGCTTGTAAAGATTGGTTGACTAATAAAGTTGACCGCTCTGTTACGGGGAAAGTGGCTAGACAGCAATGTCAAGGTGAAATTCAACTTCCTCTTAGCGATCTAGGTGCTGTAGCACTAGACTATAGAGGCGAGGCTGGTATTGCAACATCTATAGGCCATGCTCCACAAGCAGCGTTAGTAGATCCAGAGGCTGGTTCGGTGTTGGCTATTGCAGAATCATTAACCAACATTGTATTTGCTCCTTTAGCAGATGGATTAAGCTCGGTGTCATTGAGTGCAAACTGGATGTGGCCTTGTAAGAATCCTGGTGAAGATGCACGCTTATATTCTGCGGTGGAAGCTTGTTCCGAATTTGCTTGCAACTTGGGAATCAATATTCCAACAGGAAAAGACTCTTTGTCGATGACTCAAAAATATGATAAAGAGGAGGTTTATTCTCCAGGAACAGTTATCATTTCGGCTGCTGGAGAGGTAAGCAACATCAAGAAAATTGTTTCTCCAGTATTGGCATATATCAAAGGAACATATCTGTACTATATAGATTTCTCTTTCGATTCGTACAAACTTGGAGGATCAGCATTTGCTCAAACTCTAGGCAAAGTGGGTGAAGAAGTACCAACTGTTACAGATTCAGAATACTTCAAAAATGCTTTTGGAGCCGTTCAAGAATTAATCAATAGAGGATTGGTGCTTGCGGGACACGACGTTTCGGCGGGTGGTTTGGTAACTGCCATGTTGGAGATGTGTTTTGCGAATCCAAATGGTGGACTAGATGCTCGTTTAGATAAATTGCGTCATACTGATCTGATTAAGATTCTTTTCTCAGAAAACCCTGGTGTACTTATTCAAGTAAAACATCATCATTTGGTAGAGAAAATATTAGAAGACTATGGTGTTGGAGGTGCTATTGTGGCTCGTCCTATCGAGGCTCGTAAACTATTGATTCAGAAAGATACTTTCTTGCAAGAGTTCGATATCAACGAACTTCGTGATGTTTGGTACGAAACTTCTTATCTATTAGATAAAAAACAAAGTGGAGAAAAATGTGCTACTGCACGTTTCGAAAACTATAAGAAACAACCACTTCAATATAACATTCTATCTTCATTTACAGGCAAGTTTGCAGACTTAGGATTGAATCCTGATCGCAAATCACCATCTGGAATCAAGGCGGCAATCATTCGTGAAAAAGGAACAAATGGTGAGCGTGAAATGGCGTACTCTCTATTCCTTGCAGGCTTTGATGTGAAGGATGTGCACATGACCGACTTGGCATCGGGAAGAGAAACTCTAGAAGATATCAGCTTGATTGTTTTCTGCGGTGGATTCTCTAACTCAGACGTTCTTGGTTCGGCAAAGGGATGGGCTGGAAGTTTCAAATACAACGAAAAGGCTAAAGAATCGTTACGCAAATTCTACGAACGCAAAGACACATTGAGTCTTGGTGTTTGTAATGGTTGCCAATTGATGATGGAACTAGGTCTAGTCTATCCAGAACATGATGTGAAACCAAAAATGGAACACAACAAATCTCATAAATTTGAATCAACATTTATTGGAGTTGAAATTCCTAAAAATGATTCAGTTATGTTTGGCTCGCTTTCGGGTAGCAAGCTAGGTATTTGGGTAGCGCATGGCGAGGGTAAATTTACTCTTCCAAAAGCAGAATCGGATTACAATATTGTAGCTAAATATGCTTATAGCGAGTACCCTGCCAATCCAAATGGATCTGACTACGATGTAGCTGGTGTGGTATCTAAGGATGGACGCCACTTGGCTATAATGCCGCATTTGGAGCGTGCAATTTTCCCATGGCAAAATGCATTCTATCCGTTCCAAAATCGTAAAGATGACATCACCCCTTGGATGGAAGCATTTGTGAATGCAAGGGAGTGGATTAAAAATAACAAGTAAAATTGATAGCCTCCTGAAAAGGGGGCTATTTTTATGAAAAGATGACTCAAACTATATATAAATACATCTCAATTGTAATAGGAGTACTACTTTGCTTAGTAAATTTATATTGGTTTTATTGGTGTCTTGATCGATGGTATTGCCAAGAATTTACAGGAATGCTTTTTTTATTTCACCTATCTTGGGTGGCGTTATTTTGGGGTATGGCAAGTAGTATTCTTGGAGTTGTTATAGGGATAAATATATTGTTACAGAAAATAAAAATAATAATGGGCATTCTTATAAATGTAAGTTTATGCCTAATTTATGAACTTCTAGTTTTATTTGGTATATAAAATGACACAAGCAGAATTAAACAATCTCTTCGAAGAAGCAAAATATGAAGAACTAATCTCAGAGGTAGAGCAAGCAGAAGAAGTGGCAGAAGATTTGAAACCTAAATTGGCTCTTTCTTACTTCCATACGGAGAACTATGAGAAGTCAACAAAGCTCTTTTCGGAGATTTGTGAAGGAAGTCAAGACCCTATCCAGTGGTTCAACTTGTGTACCTCGGCAATAATGGGCGATAACGATCGCTTGGGATTGGATGCCCTCAACAAAGCAGTGCGCTTGAATAGAGAAACTAAAACAGACGGAGAGGGAATGCCCACTCCATTTATGCAACTCTATGCCACTAAGGCTCTTATTGATTCGAACAAATATAATCTCGCATTCAATCAGCTAAATGAATTGGCAGAAGTATATGGATCGCTTTCTATTACAGATTCTCATTTCTTGTACACTAGAGGAGTTCCTTTTTTCGAGGAGTTTTTGAAATTAGGTAAGGCTATCCTTCCTAAACAAACAGTAACGGATGCAAAAGAGTGGATTGCCTACACCTCTTCTCGATTAGACGAAGATGGTAAAAAGGGATTAGAAAATTTATTAAACGCTTGATATGAAATACATATCCATTATCGTTCTGGTCATTTTTCTCTTTTCGTGCAATACTAAAAAAGAGAAAGCAGAAGTGCTAGACAGCTCAACATCGCAAGCTCTTGTGGAAGATAATGTAACAACCGAAGAAGAAGACGTAGCAATAGAAGACAATGACGACTTTGTAGAATACCCTCAGTACGATTATCAACCCAACTTTGGTGTTAGTCTCATTATTGAAGGCATCAGCTTTGGGCATCTAGATCAAACAGAGCCTGATAAACATCATGCACCCATGGAACTTAATCAATCGTGGACAAAGGATTTTCCCGAATATTCGAATATCTATGAACAAAATTGGTTTGTGCTGTCGTATTTAAAAAACGACAAAAGCTTCACATTAGACAAGACGGGCATAGACGCTCATAGATTCTATTGGGATTGTGGCGATTTTGACATGATTACTCTTTCTTCCACTTCTAATAAGGATAAACCGATGGTGATGATTGCAGGAATTGCTAGCATGCAAGAAGGTACAGTTAAATCTCACTTTCATCAGCAAGTATTTGTCAATCCAGACAAACCGTATGAATTTAATTTTGAGGGAGTAAAATACAAACTCAGAGCCGAAGGTGTACTTGCTGAAGACTGGGGACAGCAAGATGAATTAACAGAGGATGGCAGACTGAATAATGGGAGTGTTTATAATAACTACAAATTATATCTTTCGTCAGAAGGTAAAGAACAGTTGCTACTTGCTATTAAATCTTTCACAGAAAAATTTGTAGAAATAGAATTTATAGGAGATTTGGATGGAGATGGCAAACCTGATTTTCTTTTCGAAACTGCAACATGGTACGAAGACTATCATAAGATGCTATTTATATCTTCGAAGGCAGATGAAGGAGAATTGGTGAAATATGTGGCAAGCGACGGCTATTCGATGGCTTGCTAAAATTATAGAAAATAAAACAATGAGTACATTATACGAACATAAGATGAAAGTGCGTGACTACGAATGTGATGCACAAGGGATTGTAAATAACGCCAACTATCAGCACTACTATGAAGTAGCTAGACATGAGTTTTTGGAAGAGCATAATCTCAATTTCTATGAGCTTCACGAAGAAGGCATTGATGCAGTAGTGGTGAGTGTATATATTCGTTACAAACATTCGCTACGTGGGGGAAATGATTTTGTTTGCACCATTGATAGTTTGGAAAAAGAGGGAATAAGATATATCTTTAATCAGAAGATTGTCAGAAAAAAAGACAGTAAAGTTTGCTCTACAGCTAAAATAGAAGTAGCATGTATGGTAAATGGTAAAGTTGGTAAACCTGACTTATTTGACAAGATTCTGGGAAAATATATTGAGGAATAAAAAATAAATATGGCACTAACATACGAATACAAAATAAAGGTGCGTGACTATGAATGTGACGCACAAGGAGTAGTGAACAATGCAAACTACCTCCATTATTTTGAAGCTACAAGACACGAATTGATGGAGTCTTGTGGATTACGATTAAGAGATTTGACAGAAGCTAACATCATTCCTTTGTTACGTAACGCAAATATTAGTTATAAAAGTTCGCTTCGTGGTTCGGAAGAATTTATTAGCTCTATCAAAATAGAAAGAGAGGGTTTGCGTTATTACTTTTTGCAAGAAATAACTAGAATACCTGACAATACACTTTGTGCAAAAGCTGAAATAGAGGTAGTTTGCTTGATAGATGGAAAGGTGAGCAAACCTGAGATGTTTGACAAGGCTTTTGCTGATTATATAACTTGGAGAAAAAAATGACAAAAATCACATTATATATTGCCCGTCATGGCAAAACACTGATGAATACCCTTGATATGGTACAAGGATGGTGCGATTCACCTCTTACTGAGGAAGGAATAAAAGTTGCGGAACATTTAGGAAAAGGATTGAAAGATATTCAGTTTCGTTCAGCCTATTGCAGCACCTTGCGCCGAACCAGACAAACAGCAGAAACTGTTTTGAAGGCAAAAGGACAAGAAAACCTAGAAATAGTTGAAATAGATGGCTTCAAAGAAGCTGGCTTTGGAAGTTTTGAAGCGGGTCCAAATAAAGTTATGTGGGGTAATGCGGCTCTCTTTCTTCAATATACGTCTTATGAAAAAATGTATGAAGATATAGTAGCTAAAAAAATCACTTACAACGAAGCCCTTGATGCCATCAGAAAGCTAGATACAATGAATTTGGCAGAAGATGCAGCAACGCTGAGAGCACGAACACAAGAGGCATTACATGATGTAGCCAAAGCTGAAATAGAAAAAGGAGAGGGAAATATTTTGATTATTGCTCATGGAATGAGTATATTGTCTATGCTAGGCAGCTTGGGAGGTGATAGAATTCTAAAAGGACACCTAGACAATGCTGCTGTCTGCAAAGTAACTTATCAAAATGGAGAGTTTACTGTGGAAACTATGGGCGATATGAACTTTGTAGAGAAAGGAAAAACATGCTAAAAATGAATACATTAACCTTTTATATAACTAGACACGGCAAAACGATTATGAACACCCTAGAGCGAACTCAAGGTTGGTGCGACTCACCATTGACTCCTGCGGGCATAGAGGTTGCTGAGTATCTAGGAAAAGGGTTGAAAGATATAGCTTTTGATGCAGCATATTGTAGCACTCTTAGACGTACTTTACAAACGGCCAAAATCATATTAACTTCTAAAGAACAATCTGAACTTGAAATAATAGAAAAAGAGGGATTTAAGGAGGTTGGTTTTGGAAGTTTCGAATCACATGACGAAGCAGACCTATGGATTAAGGTTTCATTGTATATGCAATATCTAGACCCTAATGACATAGATAGAGATTTAGCTAGTGGCAAACTAAAATATGGAGATATCTCCGATGCTATTGCAAGAATGGATCCTTGGCAAGTAGCTGAAAATTGGAAAACAATAGAAAGTAGAACGCAAGCTACTCTAAAGAAAATAGCAGAAAATGAATTGAAAAAAGGCTCTAAAAACATCTTAGTGGTAAGTCATGCAATGGCAATAGCCGCTATGCTTTTGAGTTTAGGGGGAGATAAACTAATCAAAGGAGACTTGAAAAATGCATCCGTTTGCAAAGTAACCTATACAGATGGTAAATTCTCTGTAGAATCTATGGGCGATATGAGTTATGTTGAGCAAGGAAAGACCCTCAGCTGACACTTATAGCCATTAACACAAACAAAAACTATACATCAATATCTTCTATACATAGATATTTATTATTAAATTTGTCACAATTACAATTTTAAGGCGTCTTTAATAGTAATTCGGATAAATATCATAATAATACTTGTGGCTAAAAGGTTGTTTATTTTTTAAACTATGAAAGAGTACATCCAAAAGAAGGAAGGCTATGGACATTTTTTGTCATGGCTGATGAGGCTATGTGATCTAATACTGATCAACGTATTTTTTTTGGTATGTTATTATATTTCCATTCACAATTTTGACTTAGGATACTATACATACGATAAAAAGATTCTAGTCTTTTTATTAATCAACCTTTCCTATTTTATCGTCTCTGTTTCGGTACCTATCGAAACATCCACAAATGTCATATACCTAGATCGGGTTGTACGAAATGCCACCACACGCATTGTATTTTTCTGTGTCTGTGTAACAGCAGCCTTTGCAATGTTTAATATTGTAGAAAATATCTCCTTATTGATGTGGGTGTTTGCCTACATAGCACTAGCCGTTCTATATATTGGTTTGCACATTATGATAAGAATGGTGTTAAAATCCTATAGGCGAAAAGGTTACAACCACAGATCAATTATCATTGTCGGCTCTGGTCAAAGTGGAGAAGCAATATACAATGAACTAAAACACAGCGACTTTGGATATAAGATAAAAGGTTATTTTGACAACGACCCTGTTTATCTTCCCAATATGCCCGATTACTTGGGTACGATTGATGCCGTAGAGGAATACGTACTAAAATACAATGTAGATGAAATATATTGCTCTTTGAGTAACAATGATGATAATATAATTACGAATCTAATTCTCTTTTCAGAGAAAAACATGGTTCGTCTTTTTCTTATCCCTCAGTTCTTCAACTACGTCAAGCGAAGGTTTATTCTCAGATTCATAGAATCGGTTCCTGTTGTAAGTCTTAGAAATGAGCCATTACAACACTTACCCAATCGAATGGTAAAAAGAACATTCGACATTATTTTTTCGTTGTTTGTGTTGACATTTATATTCCCTCCAATTTTTATTATAATTGGCTTTTTAATAAAACGCTCTTCACCTGGTCCACTATTCTTCAAGCAAGAAAGAACAGGTTTTCAAGGGTCAAGTTTCAATTGCTATAAGTTTCGTTCTATGAAAATGAACGTAGATGCAGACAAGCAACAGGCAACTAAAGGGGATCCACGAATAACTAAAGTTGGAGCATTTATCAGAAAAACGAGTATTGACGAGCTACCACAATTTTTCAATGTATTAAAAGGAGATATGTCAGTTGTAGGACCTCGCCCTCATATGCTGAAACATACAGAAGAATATTCAAGACTTATTGATAAATTTATGGTTCGCCATCTGGTAAAACCAGGAATCACAGGCTGGGCACAAGTTACAGGCTTTAGAGGAGAAACTAAAATGCTTGTAGATATGCAAGAACGAGTAAAAAAAGATGTGTGGTACATCGAAAACTGGTCGTTTGTTCTTGACGTTAAGATTGTAGTCAAAACAGTAATCAACGCATTCAAGGGAGAAGAAAACGCTCATTAAATAGCTAAACTTATACAAAAAAAGAAGAGCGAGTTATCAACAACTAGCTCTTCCCAACTTAAATCTAACACTTATACTATCAAGGAACAGACTGTGGTCGAGTTGTCAAAAACTCATTTCAAGTCTGTTTTCACTATATATAACGATCAAGTTATAGGAATGTTCAATGAAAGTTCAATTCTGATAGATATTTATCTTAAAAAATGTGTAAATAACTCTCTAGGCATGCTGTCAATAATCTAAGACAATCTCTATTCTCATTATTTATCACTACTTTTGCAACAAATTAAGCTAGTATTATTCCAGATTCCTCTAAAAGTTTTTTCAGTCTAAATACAATTTTATGCTAATCGCTCAAAAATTACGAAAAGAAAATATTGCAGAATATCTAATCTATATGTGGCAAATAGAAGATTTGATAAGAGCAAAGAACTTAGATATAGACACAATATCTAAAGAGATTATTGACGGATTTGAACAATCCTCTGAAGCGAAACAAGAAATTAGAGATTGGTATGCAAGCCTTATCGAAATGATGCTCATAGAAGGAGTAAAAGATATGGGGCATCTGGCTATCAACAAAAATGTAATCATACAGCTAACTGATCTACACATACAATTGCTTAAATCCTCAAAACATGCTGACTATTCTGCGGCTTACTACAATGCATTGCCACATATTGTAGCTTTGAGAGCAAAATCTACAGAGGCGGATATCCCTGAAATAGAGACTTGCTTTACGGCTCTTTATGGATATTTATTGATGAGGATGCAGGCCAAAGAAATCTCGGGAGAAACTCAAGCTGCGATAGCTCAAATCAGCAATTTATTACGAATACTTTCAATCAAGTTTCAGCTAGACCAAGAGAATGAGCTGAAAATTTAAGATATGACTCAAATGAAAAATAGAAAAGATTATGAAATTATGGCGCCAGTGGGATCTTACGATTCACTAGCTGCTGCAATACAAGGTGGTGCAGACTCTATATACTTTGGCATAGAGGGTTTGAATATGCGTGCCAAATCATCGAATAACTTTACGGTAGAAGATTTAAAAAACATTGTCAAAATCTGTAAAGAGAATGGTCTTAAAAGTTATCTCACTGTCAATACCATCATCTATGATAATGACATAGAGTTGATGAAGAAGATTGTAGATGCAGCAAAAGATGCAGAACTTTCGGCAATTATCGCATCTGATGTAGCGGTAATGATGTATGCTCGTAGCATTGATGTAGAGGTACATTTATCCACTCAGTTGAATATCACCAATACAGAATCTTTGAAATTTTATGGTCAATTTGCCGATGTTGTTGTATTGGCGAGAGAATTAGATCTAGATCAAGTAGCATCTATCTACAACGACATCGTAGAACAGCAGATAAAAGGTCCTAATGGAGAACTTATCCGTATAGAGATGTTCAGCCATGGTGCCCTGTGTATGGCTGTTTCTGGTAAATGCTATTTGAGCCTACATGAAAAAGATCTTTCGGCAAATAGAGGTGCTTGCAATCAAATTTGCAGACGTGGATATATCGTCAAAGAGAAAGAAACAGATATAGAGTTAGAAATTGACAATCAATACATCATGTCTCCTAAA